>CACZPF010000319.1 GCA_902782975.1 uncultured Lachnospiraceae bacterium | reverse complement strand
GGGACCGTCGTCACAAACCCGTAAACCATAAAGACCGTCTGAGGAATAAACATGGCGGTATAAACGAGGATCATCCCCGGATAAGAGTCGATCATGTGCATCTTCTGCAGCACCTGCACAAGAGCGATGATCTGGACCGGCACGATCATGCCCGCCAGGAAAAAGGCATAGATTTTGTTGTTGATCGGATCTCTGTTGCGGCTCAGAATGTAACCCGCCACCGTCCCAAGGAACACAGAAAGACCGATACTCACAACCGTGACGACAATACTGTTGAAGAAGGCACGGATAATATTGGTCTGGCGAAATACCTCTGCAAAATTCCCGAACTGCCAGACTTCCGGAAGCCGCAGTGTAAGGATATTGGTTTCCGCCGGCGTCTTTACCGAATTCACAAGGATAAGGAGCAGCGGAATGATCACAACAAGGCTGAAGATCCACAGAAGAATTTCCAAAGTATGAAGTCTGATTTTCTGAGCTTTCATAACGTCTTCTCCTCCACTCTGTTAAATACCTGCTTTACAAGAGCAAAACAGATGACAACCAGTATCGTCAGCATAACATTGGCCGCACAGCCCGTTGAAAGAGCCCCGCTTCCGAAATATGAGTAGATCGTCGTATTAAGAACCTGGGTTGCCATACCGGGACCGCCGTTCGTAAGAGCAATAATAAGATCAAACACTTTCAGGCCGCCGATCACGCACAGAAGAACGTTGATACTGACAGAAGAGATCATAAGAGGAAGTGTAACCTTCCAGAATGTCTGCCAGCCGGTCGCGCCGTCGATCCTGGCCGCTTCGTGGCAGTCCTGCGGAACCGCCTGCAGACCCGCAAGGTAGATTACCATACAGTAACCTGCACCCTTCCATATATCCACGATCATAACCATATACATGGCCGTGCTGCGGCTGCCCAGCCAGTCAAAATGTGCCAGGGCCGAAGAAAACGGCAGCAGGAACTGGCTGATGATTCCCTTATCCGGCAGAAGCATCGCCTTAAAGATCTGCGCCACGATCAGCGTGCTTAAAATAACCGGCAGATAGTAAACCGCCCGAAGGACATTTTTTGTTTTCAACTTCTGATTCAGGGCGAGCGCAAAGCCGAACCCCAGCACATTCTTAAGGATCATGGTGATAATTGTAAAAGAAAAGGTGTTTTTAAGTCCGGTCACAAACCGGTTCTGCCGGATCAGCTGCAGGTAATTCCGGAACCCCACAAAATTCATCGCATCGCCGGAGTAGATCGTCTTATCCGTGAAGGAATAGACAAGGCCCAGAAGGCTGGGGACAATATAAAATACGATATATACCAGAAGAGTCAGTAAAAGGAAATATCTCGGATACATTTTTTTCTTGAGCACGGCTGATTCCCCTCCTCTTATTCATAACTGAACAAAGGGCTGCCGCAAAAACGCGACAGCCCTTTTGACGATTTTAAACAGTTCGTCTATTCTGTTGATCTGCATTCATTCAGATTCTGATCAAAATCCTTCCAAGCCAAGTGCCACGCAGATGGAATAGCGGAAATCGTCATACTCCTCACAGAATTCTTCCGGTGTCATATTGCCCATATATACTTCCTGCATAAGGGAGCAGAAAACATCCCAGTCCTGTCCCTGGATGACAGAGTTATGAGATACATGAAGTCCATAGGTGCCGTCAGAAAGCTTTTCCATCAGACTCTGTGTGGAAGGACGCATGCCGTTGCTGTTGATTCCCTTGAAGATCGAGAGAGCGCCAAGTCCGTCATAAAGTCTCTGAAGGTTTTCATCCTGGGTCAGCCAGTTAAACATGTCCAGGCAGACATCGATGTTCTTGCTGTTCTGCGCGATGTAGAGCTCGCAGCAGGTCGACTGATAGATCGTATCGTTCATACCGATATAGTAGGGGATCAGTTCGAGCTTGTCGGAAGTTCCTTCGCCGAACATGTTATCGACCGTGGTAAGCCAGGAGGTAAGGCCGATGTTAAAGCCGCACTCGTCATTGGCTACCGCGTCCTGCATGCCGTCCCAGGTCTGAGACATGAAATTATCTCCGAAGTAGCCGGCTGCTGCCCAGTCGCTTACATCCTGCAGCATGGCCTTAAAGCTTTCGCTGTCGGAATAATGTCTCTGGTTCGTGTTATAAAGCTCCACAACACCGGGATCTTCTTCCATTTCCTTCGCGATACCGGAGGAGGTAATATTTCCGCACATCCAGGAGTCGCCGGCGCCGCAGTAGAACGGGATATACCCTTTCTCAAGAAGCACGTCGAAGCAGTTTACCAGTTCCTCCTTGGAGGTAGGTACTTCAAGGCCGCAGGCCTCAAGCACATTTTTATTTGCCGTAAATCCCCAGAAATCCTGAGATGCCAGGGGAAGGCCGTACAGATTCCCGTCGAAATACAGGAAGCCGCTGGTATCACTGATCTTTTCGACCCACGGCTGATCAGAAACAGACAGAAGCGTTTCGCTTGCCCTCATATAAGTCAGTTCTGAAGGAGACGCAGAGTTCATTGTGATGTCTGCCAGTTCTCCGGTAGCAAACTGAGATTTAATAACCTCGGATGCTGTAGTGGCAGGAAGGATATTGACTTCCACTTCTACACCGGAAGCTTCTTCGTAAGCATCAATAAGCCCCTGATACGTGTCGTTCCACCAGTCCTCAGCGGTGGTAAGGGTGATCTTTCTGCCGGCGAATTCTCCGCCCTCTGCCATGACCATGGCGGGGGACATCGCAGGAACCAGCATGGCAGCAGAAATGACAAGCGGCATTACCTTTTTAAACATCTGATTCTTCATTTTGTACTCCTTTCTCTGATGCGTTCCGGGTTATTATATGGAAATTATACAAAGAGGATCCGGAAAAGAGAATGAAGTATCTTAATTTTTTATATGGACTATTTTAACTTTTATCTATTGCATCCGTAACTATTATCTGCTGCATCCGGTAAGCGCTGGGACTCATCCCTTCCATCTCCTTAAACGCACGGCTGAAGTAGGATACATCGCTGTAGCCTGTCATTTCCGCAATATCCTTCAGGCTTTTATCCGTAGAAAGCAGCAGTTTTTTGGCCATCTCCATCCGCTTCTGGATCTGAAGTTTTGTGGGGGAGATGTGCTTGCGTCTGGAAAACTGGGTATTCAGATATACCGGATGATACCCGTGCTCCTTCGCAAAAGCGCCGAAATCGATCACCTGAGCATATTCCGTGCAGATTCTTTCCCACAGAATTTCCACGACTTGGTCGATCCGCCAGTTGGAATCGTCTTCCTTCAGCCAGTGAAGGCCTCCTTCTTCCCGGACGGTTCCTTTTAATAGATACCTTTCCAGAAGTGGTGCTTCCTCCCGAAGATCTGCAGGCGTTCCTGCTTCTCCGGTGACGGCCGTTATTCTGCCAAGACTGCTCACCGCCTTATAGACCAGCCGGGAATGATCCTCCGTTCCTTCCGTGATCACATACTTTTTTTCCGGAGACTGGCCGTTCAGCACCCAGCACGTGTCGGGGTCAAGGCCCTGTTCCCCGGATGAAACGATCCGTTCCTTTATCTCTCTCCAGCCCGGCGCCTTATCCGTGGAAAAATCTTTTTTCTGATCCTCCGGCTGCCAATGTATCAGCATCATCCGGAAAACCACATCCATATTGGGATCCGACAGAATATCCTGGATATCCGGCTGGTAGATCGCCTTTTGCAGGATCCAGTAGATTTCCTCGTGCCGGCGCTCGAGGATCTTCCGGCAGATGGCGGAAAGAGAATCCCTGAATTCACTCAGGCGGGGCGGTTTTAATAGATAATTCTGCACATCCAGTTTGATGGCGGTCCGCACATATTCAAACTCTGCATAACCACTCAGGATCAGATATTCAGCGGCGCAGCCCCGCTTTTTTAATTCTTCGATCAGCTCCAGGCCGGTCATGGCCGGCATCTGGACATCCGTCATGACGATGTCGGGCTTAAGACCGGCAAACGCTTCCAGCACTTCCTGTCCGCTGGAAAAAACACCCGCCACCTCCACCGGCAGGTCAGTTTTTTCCACAAGCTTACGGATACCGTTCTGGATTCCCGGCTCATCCTCCACAATGATCAACTGAAGTCTTTCCATATTAATCTCCATTCCGCCGCAATTGCGCTGGCGGCACCAATAGCCATGAAAGACTATACTTCACAATATGTTCATCCCTCCGTCCAGGTTCTGCCGTCTGCCGGAAGGCCATTCAAAAACTGCCTTTACGCCTTCCGGCATCCAGATACGATATTCTTCCGGATCCTTCCGGTAATCGATTCTGATCTCCCCTTTCGGAAGACAGATCGTCCCTTTTAAAGAAGGGATGAACGAAAGATCCGGCCGGATGATGATTTTCTCCCAGCCCGGTTTTTCACAGCGGACGCCGGCCATCACCCGCACCATCTCATAAAGAGGAAGAGCGCTCCAGGCATGACATTCGCTCCGCCCTTTTTGTGGTTCCTCGGGGCAGGTAGTACAGTGGAGCGAAAGAAGACGGATCCACCGGTCAAACAGAGGTGCCGTTTCCCCGTAAATGCCGGCCCATTCAAACGCCCGGAACACTTCATAGGCGGTAGAAAAAGAGCACTGTATTACATCCGGATCTGACAACGTACGCCGCAGGTTATCTGCCGCCTCCTTCTTCCCGAACATCCCGTTCAGCACCGCAAAGCTCTGGGCATGCTGGGAATATTCCCGGAAACCCGGTCCTTCCATCAGAAGGCCTCTGTCTTCATCATAGCAAAGATCTTTAATTTTCGCAGTAATGGAACTGCTCCGATCCAGATATTCTTCTGCCGTTTCATTTCGTCCTGTCTCACGGTAGATGAATGCGCCCTTTTTTAACGCCAGAGCATACATAAGATTAATGATCGTGGATGCTCCATGCCGGCAGGCATTCGGCCGCCCGAAGTTATCTCCCCAGGCACTCTGCCAGTCGACAAATGGCCAGTAGTCCAGATCCTGTACCAGACCATTTTCTCCGATATGACGGTGATAGTATTCCAGAACTGCGTCGACATCGGAGCGATATCGCCTTAGCAGATCCAGATCCCCTGTATATTCGTAATATTCCGCCAGGGCAAATATATAATATAAGGAAAAAGTCGTGATGACCTCTGTAAAAGCACAGGGTGCCTTCCCCTGCACCAGGCCATCCGGTATCATCGAAGAATGAAAATCCAGAAGTGCTTTTTTTGCCAGACGGATATCCCGGCCGACAGCATAGGTAAAAAGCATCTGAAGCCTGGTATCCATGGGGAACTGCATCTGCTCATAAAACGGGCAGTCCATGTAGGTTTCCATCATACAGTTTTTGAGGGTACGTTCGCAGATGCTGAACAATTCTCCTGCCCAGGGAGCTTCAGAAGTAAGTCTGGTAAGTGTCTCAAGAGGATACCCGGTCCTGAAGAATTTCGGAAGATAGACAACCACAGCATCTTCCTCTGTTCGGATGGTGATCTGAACAAACCGGAAGGTCCGGTACCAGAAAGGCTCGTAGAGAAACGGCTTTCCGTCCAGCACCAGCGTATCCGTAAGCCCTCTCAATATACCGTGCTCCCTGTCATCCTTCGGGATTTCTGCCGATTGATCCGGCGATTCGAATTTTTCTGAATAAAGAATCGTTACGGATGCATTTTTTCCTCCCGTAAAATAGTACTGCATGTAGGCATTGGTATGTACAAGCGGATCCAGAAGGATGGACTTTTCCTGAAACGGAGGAATCCTGCAGGCCGGATTTTCTGATATAGTCAGGAAATTACTGACAGCCGGATTTTCCGGAGCAGAGTTATTTGTTGTGAGAACCTGTCTGTTCTCTGCCGCCTTCGCCTCTGCTCTCTGTCCAAAAGATCTGACCGTCTCTTCCGAAAACCTTCCCTCTTCTTCATACATGAGGGGAATATCCCGGGGCGTCATTACAAAGTGCCCGAGGAATCCGACACTCCTGTCAATCACATCCGGTACCACGTTTCCTGCCCGTAATGCCTCTTCGTAAACAAGCGCTTTTTTCTGTTCAGAGACACGGATATTCTCCCGCACTGCTCCAAGATTTGCCGTGGCCTCGTCTCCGGCCAGAAGATAGAAGCTGCTGTCCAGGCAGACCTGCCAGGATGCTTTTCCCGTGGTCACTGTCCCGTAATATTCCGCTTCCCGGGTCAGGATGTCTCCTTCTATTGCCAGCAGCTGTGAGCAGACAGGGGCCGAGGTCAGACTAAAAAGCGGTGCTCTCTCATCATGCTGGCTGAATACCGAATAAGGATTTCCATACAGCACCTTTACCAGAATGCTGTTAACCCCGCAGATAAGATATTCTGACAGATCCAGCTCATCATAATACTGGCGGTACCGGTCTCCCCGGAGAGGTCCCGAATTGACCGGAACACCGTTGACCCACAGTCTGTACCTTGATACGGCAGAAATCAGAACGGTGAGAGTCCCGTCTTTCGGAACCTCGGGACAGCACTTAAACCATGCAAACCGTCCGTTCAGATCTCCTTCACAGATTCCTCCGGCTTTTATCATTTCCGCCGGCACCCTGATCCAGCAGGCTTCTTTCCACATGATCTTTTACACTCCAAACATATGATCGATACTTACCCCGGGACTAATGCCGGCTCCCGCCTCAAGGCAGACACGATGTAAAATTCACTCTACTTTATTTATAATAAATGATAAGGTTCGATAAATCAATGCGCTAAAACTCTATCGGACAAAAGAAAAATACCGGCATCCCGGACGATCCGGCCTCTCTTTTTATTCAGGAAAGAGGCAGTGTCAATTTAACTATTGTTCCCGTTCCTTCCCGGCTCCAGAAATGGAACCCTGCCGCGTCACCGTATTCCAGCCGCAGACGGTCCCGTATATTTTTCAGTGCAAAACACTCCTTTCCATCTTCTTCCATCTGCCGCAGAATCTTTGCTCTGTCACAGCCGGCACCGTTATCCGCCACATAAAACAGAATATTTTCCCCTGCCTTTTTCACCTTGACCGTTATTTTTTTATTTCCTATTTTGTTCTCAAGACCATGTCTGTAGGCATTCTCGATCAAAGGCTGCAGGATCAGCTTCGGGATCTGCTCCTGCATGACAGAGGGATCAGACAAGATCGAAAATTCGATTTCTCTGTGAAATCTTGCTTCCAGCAGGAAACAGTAGTTCTGTACAATAGAAACCTCCCGCTCCACGGTTGTATGCTTATGGCCGAAATTCAACGTTTCCCTCAGCATACTCGACAGGGCTTCCAGCTGATCCCCCGTCTCCCTGTCGCCGTTTCTAAGAGCATTCCAATGAATGGAATCCAGGGTGTTATATAAAAAATGCGGATTGATCTGAGACAGAAGTGCCTGCTGTTCAGCCTGCTGAGATTTGATTTTTTCCATATATACCTTGTTGATCAGAATGTCGATCTCTCCAAGCATTTCCTGAAAACGATCTGTCAGAATCCGGATTTCATCCCCTTTCTGGGACATTCCGGAAGGTCTGCTCTTGTATCCCATCGCAGCACCTTTGAGAGAAATACTCTCCCGTTCCTTTCGTTCTTCTGCCAGTCTCCTGGCACTTTCCACCTGCAGAGACAGTTTTTCCAGATGACGGATCACCAGAACACGGTAAAGAAGCAAAAACCCAATGCAGAACAGCAGAAATAAAAGGCCGATCAGCAGAACAAAACCCAGAATATACTGATACATACTGGTTTTTTCGTTAAGCAGCAGGACATAGTTCTCAAACCTCCCGCATTTCTGCCGGTATAAAACAGCCGGTTTTCCCTGATAAGTGATATCAATGTATGAACTTGTTTTTGAATCTTCTTCTCCGACCGCAAGATATGATGGAAGCCCTTCCTCTAAAAAGGCTTTCTGCGTAGCTGACATCACATCTCCTTCCTCATTCTCGATCCAGGCTGCCACCGGCGTATTTTCCAGAATATCCTCATACAGAGTACAGTAATCCTCCTCCAGAACCTGTATGGCAAGAACCCCCAGCACTGACATGGTCCGGGTATCCACGATTCCTCTGTAATACGTTGTCATCCAGCAGGCTTCCGAAAAGGAGCCTCGTTCAAGAGAATACATACGGTGAGCCGGCGACCATAGTTCAAACATGCTTCCGGATTCGATCCTGGATGCATATTCCTCGTTTCCCGAGTCATCAAAAATATAACGGGCATCTTTTCCATAGTTCCAGATGACTTTTCCATCAGAAATAATCTGGACCTTCTGAATATGTCCATTATATTTGATCGTATTTTTAATCAGATTGCTGCACTCGTAGTATCTTAAGCTGTTCCTTCCGTATTTCAGGATATCGATCACACAGGGAGCAGCGGCAAAATCCGTCCCCATTTCCTGTACGTTTTCCATAAACTCTTCTATGCTCTGGCTGCGATTCTCAAGCTTCTGCAGAACCAGCCGGTGGTTCGTCTGGACATTCCGCTCATAAACCGTCCAGATCACCCCGCTGCCTGCCAGTACGGAAGGGATCAGCACAAATAAAAAAAGCAGCAGAACTGTTTTTCTGCTGATCGGCATGTCTCTGAATCCGGCTCTCATATACCCTGCCCTGCCTTTCTGAAAAATACACAAGCCTGCCTGATTCCAAAATCCCATTTCTGCGGACAGCTTTCGACAGAATACTCCTGAGAAGGATAAGGGCGCATTTCCTTTGCGCCCTTTTGCTGCCCGAATTCTCTTTCTTCATCCTACCAGAGGTTATCGTAAACGACAAGTCTTTTCTGTCGTTGACTATAACACATTCCTGCTGTCTTATCCTTTGACTCCGCCCGCCGTCAGTGATGCGACAAAATATTTCTGAAGGAACAAAAACAGAAGATACAGCGGAATCGTGATGATGATAATGGCGGCACACAGAAGCGGCCAGTTCGTACCATAAGAACCTTTAAAATTGAGAAGTCCGACGGTAAGAGGAATCCCCTTATCCACCGTCATAGTCGCTGTTTTTGCCCACATCATTTCGCCCCATACCGCTGTAAAATTGAAAATGATGCAGGTTGCCAGTGCTCCCTTCATAAGCGGCAGGACAATGTGAAACATAGATGTCACTTCCCCTGCGCCATCGATACGGGCGGCCTCTAAAAGATCTCTCGGCACGGTATCAAAATAGTTTTTCATGATAATAATGGTTCCCGGAAGAGACCATCCCAGATTTCCCAGAATAATCGGAAGGTACGGGATCCGCATAATCTGAAGCTTTGCCATCATGAGATAGACAGGGCTGATCATGGTTTCGGACGGAAGCATCTGGATCACAAAGAAAAACATGATGATTCCTTCTACAAAGGGAATATGCAGTCTGGACAACGCATACGAGGCCATAATCGCAAACAGTTCGATAAAAAAAATCGTCGTGACAGATATGATCACACTGTTTATAAAATATTCTCCGATCCGGCCTGCAACCCATGCATCTGCGTAGTTGCCGAACAGCAGGTTTTGCGGAAGGCCCCAGATGTTTCCGTAAAATTCATTCATTGTCTTAAATGAGGTGACAAATGAATAAATCAGAGGAAATACATAAGTAATTCCCATTACAGTCAGTATAGCTCTGAAGATCCATATATACAATGGTGTTTTTTTAAGTCTTCCTGCTTTAGAATTCATACGACTCACCTCGAAGCCCACGCCTGATCGCGGCAATAATGATCATGATTATAAGCGCAAACACAACACTGACCGCTGCCGCGAACCCGAACTTACTGTTCTGGAAGGTTTCACGCAGAATATACAGTGGTGCTGTCAGGGACAGATCGCCAGGTCCGCCGTCCGTCATGGCTACCACAATATCGTAAGTCTTAAAGGACCACATACTCATCATGGAGAACGAAAGCACGATCGTCTGCCGTACCAGCGGGAATATGATCATCCTGATCTCCTGCCAGTAGGTCGCACCTTCCAGCTTTGATTCCTCAAACAGATCTTCCGGAAGTGCAATAATCGCTGTATATGTCAGCATCATGATGGAACCGGCCGAACGCCAGCCCTGTACAGCACCGATACTGACCACGACCAGAACATCCGTCGCCAGCCATGATTTTGCCAGAGAGCCGAGACCGACTGCTCTTAAAAAGCTGTTCAGAAGACCTACGTCCGAAGCAAGGATGAAGGTAAATAGAAGACCTACCACTGTCATGGGCAGCATAACCGGTCCGTAAAAGATAAACCGGCAGATCGCGCTCTCTATCCGGCTGATCCGATAGATCAGAAGTGCCATCAGAAGGCCGAGAGCCATGGAGACAAGCGTCGCCACGACCGCAACGATTACGGAATTCTTGATGGCGAGTACAGCCTGCCTGGTATGGAATATTTTGGTATAGTTATCAATGCCGATAAACTTGTAGGCACCGACGCCGTTCCATTTTCCGAAACTTAAATAGATATTCCAGACAAACGGGATCACAGTCGTAAATAAAATCATGATACCTGCAGGAAGCAGAAAAAAGAATCCGATAATTCTGAGCTTCCTGACATAGGCAGGACTTTGGGTCCTCATGGCATATACCTCCTATCAGAGAGGGACGGCCAATCATGCATAAGAATGGCCGTCCCGCTGACAATAGCTGCTTACTTAGATACACCCTGCCGGAGCTGCCGCCTGTTAGTCTTCAATCATCTCCAGACGAAGATCTTCCATTTCCTGAAGAGCGGCTTCTCCGTGATGATAATAGTTGGCCGGCATGGATTCCATATAGGTTCCAAGCTCTGCGCTGTTATCCTGAACTTCTTTATGGATCTGAGCGGAGCATCTGGAGATC
>CACZPF010000318.1 GCA_902782975.1 uncultured Lachnospiraceae bacterium | reverse complement strand
TTTGACGAGCTAAGAAGTTCTAAGGCATCTGCAGATGTTTGAATATTCATACCATTCAATCTCACCAGTGAGTTTCGCAATTACCTACTGATTAAATTTTTTTCTGTGCTAAAAGAATGGAAGTTATTCACTAATATAAAAAAATCCCCGGGAAAAGTCAATCCTTTTTCCCGGGGAAGGGGGACCGTCCGGTTCCTGTGTACGGCTCGTTTTCACAAAGTGCAGGCTGCCTGCTTCATCGAGGCTACATACTCCTGCACAAAAGGTACACAGCCGCGGCCGTACTTCGCGGCAAGGCGGACGATGGCGGAGCCGACGATGACGCCGTCCGCCTGCGAAGCCATGGCAGATGCCTGCTCCGGCGTGGAAATGCCAAATCCGACAGCGCATGGTATGTCTTTTTCTGCCTTCACAAGGCGGACCATCGCCGATATGTCTGTGGTGATCTCCTTTCTGACGCCTGTAACGCCCAAAGAAGATACGCAGTAGACAAACCCCTCTGCTTCCCTTGCGATGGCTGAAATGCGGGATGCGGAAGTCGGCGCGATCAGGGAGATCAGATCCAGCCCATTGTGCCTTAATACTTCGTCAAATTCCTTTTTCTCCTCAAAGGGAACATCCGGCAGAATGACGCCCTGCATGCCGGCTTCGGCAGCCTTCGCTGCAAAGCGTTCGCACCCATAGGAGAAGATGACATTTGCATAGGTCATAAAGACCATGGGGATCTGTGTTTTCCGGCGGATCTTCTTTACCATGTCGAATATTTTATCCGTCGTCACCCCGCCGGAGAGGGCACGGACATTGGCTTCCTGGATGACAGGGCCTTCAGCCGTCGGATCCGAAAAAGGGATCCCCAGTTCAATAAGATCAGCCCCCGCCTCCTCCATGGCGTAAACCAGGTTCTCCGTCGTTTCCAGATCAGGATCTCCACAGGTGATAAAAGGGATAAATGCCTTTCCCTTAGAGAATGCCTCTGTAATTTTCTTATTCATGAATATCCTCCCCTCTGTATCTGGCGATGGCGGCGCAGTCCTTATCCCCCCGCCCGGAGATGGTGATGACGACGCACTGATCTTTCTGCATTTCCGGAACGATCTTTCTTGCATGAGCTACCGCATGGGCACTCTCGATCGCGGGAATGATTCCTTCGATCCGTGACAGGTACTCGAAGGCTTCCACCGCCTCCTCATCTGTTACCGCCACATACTGCGCCCTGCCGATGTCATGAAGATAGGCATGCTCCGGTCCGATTCCGGGGTAGTCAAGACCTGCGGAGATAGAATATACCGGTGCGATCTGACCGTACGCATCCTGGCAGAAATAGGACTTCATACCGTGGAAGATGCCCAGCTTTCCTGTTGCGATGGTCGCGGCTGTCTCGAAGGTATCAATACCTCTACCTGCTGCCTCGCACCCGATGAGGGCTACTTCTTCATCATCAATAAAATGATAGAAAGAGCCGATGGCATTGGAGCCTCCTCCTACGCAGGCCAGGACGGCATCCGGCAGTTTTCCTTCTTTTTCCAGCATCTGTGCTTTGATCTCTCTTGAAATAACCGACTGAAAGTCCCGTACGATCGTCGGGAAAGGATGCGGACCCATGCAGCTGCCAAGCACATAATGTGTATCGGCGATCCGGTTCGTCCACTCCCGCATGGTTTCCGAAACAGCATCCTTTAAAGTAGCTGTTCCCGATGTCACCGCATGTACCTTTGCTCCCAGAAGACGCATCCTGTATACGTTGAGTGCCTGACGCTCCGTATCTTCTCTGCCCATAAACACTTCACATTCCATGCCCATAAGCGCTGCAGCCGTCGCCGTGGCAACACCATGCTGTCCGGCACCGGTTTCTGCGATGACCCTGGTCTTTCCCATTTTTTTTGCCAGAAGTACCTGTCCCAGCACATTATTGATCTTATGCGCCCCTGTATGATTCAGGTCTTCTCTTTTCAGGTAAACTCTGGCGCCGCCCAGATCTTCTGTCATGTGGGCTGCAAAATAAAGTCTTGACGGACGCCCTGCATACTCGTTTAAAAGATCCGTTAACTCCCGGTTAAAATCCGGATCATCTTTATAGTGATTATATGCTTCCTCCAGTTCCAAAACCGCATTCATCAGCGTTTCCGGAATATACTGGCCTCCATGGATTCCAAATCTTCCGCGTGACATGATGGTCTTCTCCTCTTATTATATGAACCTCGCAGGCAATTGCGAAACTCCCTGCTTCGATTGAATTGTATGAATCTTACCAGTGAGTTCCGCAATTACCTGTATGAACCTTGATATTCAGTGTGAGCCTTGTTGTTCGATGATCTTTCCTTTACTGTGGAGATCGGTTTTTACGCTTATCCTTCGCCGCAGCACCTTACGATTCTGACTGCTTCCTCTACTTTTTCTCTGTCTTTTCTTTTTTCCGTTTCCAGACTGCTGGAAAGATCGACCGCCCAGGGCTTCAGCCCTTTTACTGCCTTTTCCAGATTCCCGGCGCAAAGGCCGCCCGCCAGAAACCATGGCCTTCCGATATCCGGAACCAGAGACCAGTCAAAGGGAACACCGGTCCCTCCGCTTCCCTGATCCAGCAGAATATAATCTGCCGGTGAAGACAATGCCATTTCTATATCCTCCCGCGTCCGGACCGAAAAAGCCTTGATGACGGGGCAGCCCGTCTTTTCTTTCAGGTACCGGATGTCCTCCTCTGATTCCTGTCCGTGAAGCTGTACCATGCGGATCACCTGATCCCGCAGGAGTTGTTCCGGAAGGTCTCTTCCCGCATTTACAAAGACACCCACCGGCACGATATCCGGATTCAGCCCGGCAGTCAGATTTCGAAGCGTTCCGGCGCTTATGCTCCGAAAACTCTTCTCATATTCCACAATAAATCCGGCGAGATCCGGTCTTGCCTGATTGACGATGGAAATATCCTCCGGCGAACGCAGGCCGCATATTTTAATCTTTGCCAAAAGATCACCACCTCTTATATATTGCGGCGGTCATCCCAGCCGGCCGCCGTTTAATTCTTCCAGGGCGGCTGCCTTATCGCTGCTTCGCATCAGTGTTTCGCCGATCAGGACCGCATCTACCCCGTATTTCCTCAAAAGCTGTATATCATTTCTGGTGCGGATACCGCTTTCTGATACAAAAGCTGTCTCCCCGGGCACCAGCGGCCGAAGGCGTACACTGTTTTGGGGATCCACCTGAAAGGTCCTCAGATCTCTGTTGTTGACTCCGATGATGCGGGCGCCGGAGGCTGCCGCACGGCGTACTTCTTCTTCATCGTGTGCTTCCACCAGAGCATCCATATTCAGGTCTTCCGCCATCAGGCGGTATTTCTCCAGCTGTTCATCTGTTAAGATGGCCGCGATCAGAAGCAATGCGGAGGCCCCCAGCGCGAAGGCCTGTGTGATCATGAATTCATCCACCACAAAATCTTTTCGAAGAACAGGGATAGATACCTTGTTTACGATCTCATGGAGGTATCTGTCCGACCCTTGAAACCAGAAAGGTTCTGTCAGACAGGAGATGGCGTCCGCACCGGCTTTTTCATATTCTCCGGCAATATCGAGATAGGGGAAATCTTCTGCGATCACACCTTTCGACGGAGACGCCTTTTTAACCTCACAGATATAGGACATGCCCGGTTTTTTGAGGGCCTTTAAAAACCGGTGATCCGGTTTCCCGCCCGTATATCCTGAAAGTGCAAGGCGTATCTCCATCTGTATTTTTTCCGAGTGCCTGTCCGCTTCCACCCGCTTCTTTGTCTTTGCCGCAATTTCTTCAAGTATGTTCATCGATCTGTCCTTCCTTCAGGGATGATTTCTGTCTTCGCCGCCATCTTTCCCGGATATTCATGGATATATTTCCCTGTCAGGCATTGGTTTCTTTAATAAACTCTTCCAGTTTTTTGAGGGCAGCGCCGCTGTCGATCAATTCTTCCGCCATGTGAACACCCGCCTGTATGCTGTCGGTCTTTCCTGCAATATAGAACGAAGCGCCCGCATTCAGACAGACCGCCTGCCGTTTAGCTCCCCTCTCTTTTCCTTCCAGAATATTTCTGGTGATCACTGCATTCTCCTCCGGCGTTCCTCCGGTCAGTTCTTCTTTTTTGCAGGTGGTGTATCCGAAATCTTCCGGTGTGACATGATAAGTCGTAAACCCGCCGTCCCGGATCTCGCAGATGAGGGTCGGGGCACTCATGGATATCTCATCCAGACTGTCTTCTCCGTATACCACCATACCCCGGGTCACCCCGAGATTTGCCATGACCTGTGCCAGAGGCTCAACAAGGGAAGCATCAAAAACGCCCATCAGCTCCATATTTGCACCGGCGGGATTGGAAAGCGGCCCCAGAATATTAAAGACAGTCCGAATCCCCAGCTCTCTCCGGATCGGTGCCACATATTTCATGGCGATATGATAGTTCTGGGCAAACAGGAAGCAGATATTGATCTTCTGCAGTATCGCGGCACTTTTTTCGGGTGAGATCGAGATGTTTACACCCAGCGCTTCCAGCACATCGGCTGCTCCTGATTTAGAAGAAGCAGCTCTGTTTCCGTGCTTTGCAACCGGAACACCGCCAGATGCGATCACAAGAGAAGAAGTGGTCGAAATATTAAAGGAATTGGCTCCGTCGCCGCCCGTTCCCACGATCTCCAGCACATCCATCTCGTGCAGGAGCTTAATGCAGTGAGCGCGCATGCCTGCAGCGGATGCCGTGATCTCGTCGATGGTTTCCCCTTTCAGAGAAAGTGCAGTCAGATAGGATGACATCTGGACAGGGCTTGCCGCGCCTTCCATGATCTCGTTCATTACTGCTTCTGCTTCTTCATAAGAAAGATTCTGTCTTTTGGATAATTTGATGATAGCCTCTCTGATCATGTCGTTCCCTCCATTTGACTTTGACAATTCCTGTTTCTGTTCATTTCCGGCTGTTCATTTCCGGCTCTTTATTTCATTCATGAAATTTTCCATCATCTGTCTGCCGTCCGGGGTCATCACGGATTCCGGATGAAACTGCAGCCCGAATACGGGAAATCTTCTATGTTCGACAGCCATGATCTCCTGGTCTTCGGATTCTGCCGTGACCACCAGATCTTCCGGCAACGTTTCGGGAAGGGCTGCCAGAGAATGGTACCTCGCAGCAGGGAAAAATTCCGGCAGTCCATACAGGATCCTGCTTTCCTGCGTTTTCCGGATCATCTTCTTTTTCCCGTGCATCAGTTC
Organism: uncultured Lachnospiraceae bacterium; assembly: GCA_902782975.1. Lineage (GTDB taxonomy): Bacteria > Bacillota > Clostridia > Lachnospirales > Lachnospiraceae > Blautia_A. The sequence continues at coordinate 2,454 of CACZPF010000318.1, read as the reverse complement.
CTTCGCATAGGAAACCGTTGCTCCATATGCCTCACAGATTGCCTGATGTCCAAGACACACGCCTAAAATGGGGATCCTTCCGCCAAAGTGAAGGATCGCCGGAATACAGATGCCTGCATCCGAAGGCCGCCCGGGACCCGGAGAAAGGATCAGTCCTTCCGGTTTTTGTTCCTCGATCTGTTCCAGGGTCATCTCATCGTTACGGATGACTTTGATATCCTCTCTTACGCTGGCAGCCAGCTGGTAAAGATTATAGGAAAAGCTGTCGTAATTATCGATCAATAGTATCATTCCAATCCCTCCCCTGCCTGCTGTATGGCCTGGACCACCGCTTTTGCCTTGTTAACACATTCCTGATATTCTTTCTCCGGGACACTGTCCGCTACAATGCCTGCGCCTGACCGGATACAGATCTCACCGTTTTTCTTGTAGACCAGCCGTATGGCGATGCAGGTATCCAGATTTCCGGCAAAATCCAGATAACCGACAGCTCCTCCGTAGATTCCCCGTCTGCTCTGTTCGAGTTCTTCGATAATCTGGCAGGCTCTGAATTTGGGAGCTCCGGAAAGAGTCCCGGCGGGAAGGATCGCATCCACGGCATCTACGGCGTCCTTATCTTCCCGTAGAATGCCGGAAACGGTGGAACCTATATGCATCACATGGGAAAAACGTTCGATCTCCAGGTATTTTTCCACCTCGACAGTCCCGATCCTGCTTATCTTCCCGATATCATTCCGGCCAAGATCCACCAGCATGTTGTGCTCCGATAATTCCTTTTCATCCGAGAGCAGATCTTTTTCGAGGTTTTTATCCTCCTCCTTCGTCTTTCCTCTTGGCCGGGTTCCCGCCAGAGGAAATGTGGTCACCTTCCCTTTATCCAGTTTAACGAGTGTTTCCGGAGAAGCACCGGCGAGTTCTATATCGTCACTGGAAAAATAGAACATGTAGGGAGAAGGATTGGTTGCCCGGAGAACCCTGTAGGTATCAAAAAGGCTTCCTTCTGCTTTTGCCCGCATGGGATTGGAAAGAACAACCTGGAAAATATCCCCTTCGTAGATGTAATGCCTGGCTTTCTCGACCATGGAAGCATACCGTTCGGCAGGAAAGGCAGGCTTTAATGCGGAGGTCAGTGTAAGTGGGGCAAACTCTTCTCTTTCGCCGTATCGAAGAAGACCTGCCATCTTTTCCAGAGCGTTTTCTGCTTCGCGGTATGACACATCTAAATTCTTCGTCATCACGCCTGCGATCAGAAGGATCTTCTGCCTGTAATGATCAAAGGCGATTACCCGGTCAAAAAGCATCAGATCCATATCCCGGAATTCCTGATCCTCATGGCCGGAAAGCAAAAGTTTCGGCTCACTGTATTTTATATAATCGTAGGAGAAATAGCCCACCAGGCCACCCGTAAAGGTCGGCATACTGTCAAGTACAGGGCTCTTGTAAGCGTTCAGGATCTGGCGCAGAACATCTCCCGGATGGGAAACCTGCATCGTCCTGGTACTCTCCGGGGAGCAGGATTCCTCCCGGATCCTCAGCATTCCATCTGCGCAGGTGATCTCCATGGTGGGGTCATATCCAAGAAAAGAATACCGTCCCCAGGATTCGGAAGCTTCCGCGCTTTCCAGCAGGAAACAGTGATGGCTGGCTTTGTGAAGGATCCTCATTACTTCTACCGGCGTGTACCGATCGGCAAAGATTTCACGACAGACAGGAATTCTTTTATAATCTCCTGATGCGGCAATGGTTCTGATCTCGTCTAGTGTAGGATACATAAAAAACCTCCTGAAAATGAAAACATCTGGAATAATAAAAACCTCTTGAATAATAAAAAAAGCCCCTGACAGTGTCTGCTGTCAGGGACGAGTATTTTGATTCTTTTACCCGCGGTGCCACCCTGGTTTACGACTTATGGCCGTACTCTTAGCGGAATACCAACATATTCCCGGCAACTGACGTATGCCTGCACGTCACAGAATACTCAAACCTCTGATATGTAATATTTTACTGTCTTTCAGGCTCTTTCCCTGTGCCCTCGGCGGCCCATTTGGCAGACTGCATTTCCATCCGGCTCTCACCTTCCCGGACTCTCTGTGGGCGCATACCTGCTTTTACTTCCGCTTCAACGGTTTAGTGGATTAAATTGAATGTAGAATATCACAACCTTGAACGGGTGTCAAGATTATTTTGTCAAATTTATTCTCATATCGTTAACTATTCACACCCGATCTCGGAAACCGTAAGCTAAACGATTCTGATTAGGCCATTTAGCACAGATTATCAGGATTATTTACATTACCCTTAAAATATGGACTATCAAGATTTTTGTTGTCACTATGTTGTCACAAGAAAATACAGTTTAATCAGCTCATCAGAGATTCCGGGGCTTTAGTGATATTTCAGCTTTAATCTGGTTGGTCAATTTAGCAAGGTGAGCATATAAAGTTCTTTTTGTCA
>CACZPF010000317.1 GCA_902782975.1 uncultured Lachnospiraceae bacterium | reverse complement strand
TGTCGGTCCGCCGGAACTGGATGCCGAGTGGGATGACAGAGGAATCGACGGTGTTTCCCGTTTCCTCAAGAGATTCTGGAATCTTGCCGCGACCAGTATTGAGAAGAATGTCCCCGCTTCGCCGGAGATGGTGAAAGTCCGTCACCGTATGGTTCATGATATTACACAGCGTCTGGAAAGCTTCAGCCTTAATACAGTCATTTCCGGCTTCATGGAATATAATAATAAGCTGATCGAGCTGGGCAAAAAATCCGATGGCGCCGTGGACCGCGAGACCATCGAGACAGCGGTTATTCTTCTGGCTCCGTTTGCTCCTCATATTTCTGAAGAACTGTGGGAGATGCTTGGACATGATGATTCTGTTTTCCATGCAGAATGGCCGGAGCATGATGAAGATGCCATGAAGGATGATGAAATCGAAGTTCCGGTACAGATCAACGGGAAGACACGTGTAGTTATCAGTATTCCGGCTGAAAGCAGTAAGGAAGAAGCCATCGCAAGAGGCAAAGAAGCTGTCGCCGACAAGCTCACCGGAAATATTGTAAAAGAGATCTATGTACCGAAGAAAATTATTAACATTGTCATGAAATAATCGTGTGACAGATCCTATTTGAAATCTTTGAAAGGCACTTTCGGGAATTTACCCCGAAGGTGCCTTTTGCTGTTCCAGGGAATTAATAATTTACATAATTTTTACAATATAATTGTCATTTGAATAAAAATATGATAAGATAGAAGTAATAATTTAAGGGGATTATGTCTGCCGCTGCGGAAGGGGACCATGCGGCAGGAGGGAGGTAAATATACATGGCCGGGAAAAACAAGAAGGAAAAGATCATAGGATGTGTTGTTGTTGGCTGTGCTGTACTTCTGGTTGCAGGAGCAGCCTTAGCCAAACACTACTATTTTATTCCGGATGCTAAATATACAGAAGCTGCCTCTCTGGCAGCACAGGGAAAATGTGAAGAAGCGTCCGCGATCTATGCAGAGCTGGGAGACTACAAAGATTCTTCTGAAAAAGTGTACAGTGTATTTTATGATCAGGCAGAAGGTTTGATCCAGCAGGGGGACTACGAGGGTGCTTCCGAAGCGTTTGCCAGAGCCGGGGATTATCGTGACGCCGCAGAACGTGTAGAGGAACCATTTTATCTTGAGGCGGAAGCCCTGCTTGCAGAAGGGAAAGAAGAGGAATCTTACGAAGCTTTTCTGGCCATCGACGGATATAAAGATGCCGGGGAACGTGCCGTCGGCATCAGACTCGCCCAGGCTGACGCAGCAATGGCTGAAGAAGAATTTGAGACAGCCATCGATGTATATCATTCGATCGGAGATACTGAAAAAACGAATGAAGCATGGTATCTGTATGCCGAAAACCTGCTGGAAGAAGGATCTTACCAGGAGGCATCGGAAGCATTCAAAAATGCCGGCGATTACGAGGATGCGGCTTCCAGAATTCAGGAACCTTTTTATGTGGAGGCGGAGACCTTGCTGAAAGAGGGGAGATATGAGGATGCATCGGCTGCTTTCGTAAATGCAGGAGAATATAAAGATGCGAAAGACAGAATTCTGGAACCCTTCTACGCTGAGGCAGAGGCGCTACTGGCCGATGGAAAATATGAAGAATCTTCCGGTGCCTTTTTAAAGGCAGCCGGTTTTGAAGACGCAGAGAACAGGATCCTGGAGCCTTTCTACGCTGAGGCGGAAGCGCTCCTGGCCGATGGGAAATATGAAGAATCTTCCGAGGCCTTTTTAAAGGCAGCCGGTTTTAAAAACGCAGAGGACAGGGTCCTGGAACCTTTTTATGTGCAGGCGGAAGATCTCCTTGCAGAAAAGAAGTATGAACAGGCTTCCGAGGCTTTTGTGAAAGCAGATACCTATCAAGATGCAGCTGAACGTGTGCTGGAACCTTTCTATCAGAAGGGGCTGGACCTGTTGGCTGCAGATGATAAAGAGGGGGCGCTTTCTGCTTTTGCTTTGGCCGATGGATTTAAAGATTCCGAAGACCGGATCAGCGGGATCTATTATGCCATGGGAGAGGAAGAGCTGGAAGCCGGAAACCTTCTTTCAGCTTCAAGAATATTCCTTTCTGTCAAAGAGTACAGTGATTCCCGTGACAGACATTATGAAATTGCGGAAGATCTGTTTTCTGAACAAGAATATGCCGAAGCGATCACTGCTTTTTCTGAGGATATTGACTATAAGGACTCCCGCACAAACATTTACAACGCGGCGGAATCAGCTTCCGATCTGCAGGATTACCGGACTTCCACCGAAGGGTTCCGTATTCTGGAAGATTATAAGGACAGCTCCGTAAATCTGATCATGGATACTTACCATCTGGCAGAAGAACTGAACGAACAGGAAAACTTTACGGAAGCGGCGGATCTGTATGAAAGTCTGGACGGTTTTTCGGACTCAGCTGATAAAGCTTTAAATAGCCGTTATCTGGCGGCTGTCGAATCTCTGAACCATGCAGAATATGATCTTGCCGTAGAAAGATTTGAAGCGCTGGGAAGTTACCAGGACAGTGAAGAACTGAG
>CACZPF010000316.1 GCA_902782975.1 uncultured Lachnospiraceae bacterium | reverse complement strand
GGAGACGGTCTCCGGGATGTTCTGGATCCCAAGCGCACCTGATAAAGGAGAGTAGAATATGGAAGAAAAACTGCTTGAAATCAAAAATCTGCGTGTTCAGTTTAAAACCGAGCGCGCAACCGGGAATGCGCTGAACGGAGTAAACCTTGTGATCCACAAAGGCGAAAGCCTTGGACTCGTGGGGGAATCCGGAGCCGGAAAGACGACGACAGCCCTTTCTACACTGCGTCTTCTCCCGAAAGTCGGAAAAATGCTGGACGGTGAGATCTACTTTAAGGGCAAAGACGTCATGAAGATGACCAAAAAGGAACTGCTGGATATGAGAGGACACAGGATCTCCATGATCTTCCAGAATCCGCTTACATCCTTAAATCCGGTATTTACCGTGGGAGAGCAGATCGGCATGGTTCTCCGGCAGCATAAAGGCCTCAGCTACAAGGAGGCGGAAAAAGAATCCATGCGCCTTCTGGAAACAGTAGGGATCGCCGGATACCGGGTCCACGATTATCCTAACCAGTTCAGCGGCGGAATGCGTCAGAGAGTAGGAATTGCCGCCGGTATAGCCTGCAATCCGGAGCTTCTGATCGCCGATGAGCCGACGACAGCCCTGGATGTGACGATCCAGGCACAGATCCTGGAGCTGATGAAAAAGCTTCAGAATGAGTATTCCACATCTCTTCTCATGATCACGCACAACCTCGGGATCATCAGTGAGCTGTGTGAAAAAGTAGCCGTTATGTATGCCGGACGTATCATCGAGTATGGTACGGTAAAGGAAGTATTTTCACTGCCGCTGCACCCCTATACCAGAGGGCTTCTGGGCGCCCTGCCGAAGCTTACCGGTCCGAGAGAAAGGCTTACCGCGATCCCGGGAACGGTCGCGAATGCTCAGCATCTGCCGGATGGATGCCGGTTCCATCCCCGCTGTGAACACTGCATGGATAAATGTAAGACCACACAGCCGGAGATGATCAGGATCAATGATGACCATTATGTGGAATGTTATAGAGGAGGGGAGTTCTGTGGCAAATAAGAATGAAAACGGCGCCCAGGCGCTGCTGGAAGTCAAAAATCTGAAAAAGTATTTCACGATTCCCCGAAAAGGTGAACTGCATGCCGTAGACGGTGTCAGCTTTAAGGTATTTCCCGGCGAGACACTGGGACTTGTCGGTGAATCCGGCTGCGGAAAAAGTACCGTCGGAAATGTCATCATGAAACTTCACAAAAGGACCGACGGTGAAATGTATCTGGAAGGAAAAGATGTTTTTTCGGATACATCCGACAAGAACGAATTCTGCCGGAAAGTTCAGATCATTTTTCAGGATCCCTATTCTTCTCTGAATCCAAGAAAGACGATCAAGGATATTTTAAGTGAGCCCCTTCTCATCCAGAAAATATACAAAAAGGGACCGGAACTGGATAAATTTCTGAATGAACTCTGTGATACGGTGGGTCTGAGCCAGGATCTTCTGAACCACTATCCTCACGAGCTGGACGGCGGTATGCGCCAGGTGGTGGGAATTGCAAGAGCACTGTCTCTTGATCCTTCCTTTATCGTATGCGATGAACCCGTATCCTCCCTGGATGTGTCCGTTCAGGCAAAAATCATCAATCTTCTTATGGATCTTCAGAAGAAGAGAAATCTTTCCTACCTTTTTATAAGTCATGACCTTTCGGTCGTGCGGCATATTTCCAACAGGATCGCGGTCATGTATCTTGGGCAGATCGTGGAACTGGCGGACACGGACCGGATCTTTGAAAACGCCATGCATCCCTACAGTATCGCTCTTTTGTCTGCTGTACCAAAGGTAAGCGTGGACAAGAAAGTAAGCAGGATCGTTCTGGCAGGCGATGTGCCGAGCCCCATGAATCCGAAGCCCGGCTGCCGTTTTGCACCGCGCTGCTGGATGGCCTGCCCGGAATGCAGCAATCAGACACCGGAGCTTAAAGAAGTCGAACCGGGGCATTATGTATCCTGTATTTATGCTGCCGAGTCCAGGAAAAAGGCTGAAACTGCGGCGACTACCAGCGTCGAGGCGATGATGAAGCATTAAACAATAGACGAAATGTCAAAGGAGAGAGACTGCCATGAGAGAGCAGATAAAACTTGAAAAAGATGAACTGACAAATATGTACGGCATTACCTCCGAAGTTGTATATCTGCAGAAGCCATACTGGTGCAATGTTACAGAGCGTCAGTTAAAGCTGAGTCTTATACGGCCCCGGAATAATACGAAATATGATTATGATACGGAACGCTGCTGGCCGCTGATCGTGTTTCTCTGCGGAGGCGGTTTTGAAAAGATAGACCGGAATGTATGGCTCGCGGAGCTTGCCTGGTTTGCCAAAAAGGGGTTTATCATTGCCTCGGTGGAATATAGTGTTCTTCCCTATACAGAACATCCGGAACCGACACGGGAAATTAAAGCGGCTATACGCTTTTTGAGAGCAAATGCAAAGCAGTATTCCATCAATAAAGACAAAGTATGTATCATGGGAGAATCGGCAGGCGGATATCTTGCGGCTCTTACCGCGGTGACCAATGGAGATCCCTTCTACGAGGAAGGACCTTACCCGGAGGAGAGCAGCCGTGTTGACCTGGCTGTTCCGTTCTATCTTCCATCCGGGATGGGCAAAATGGACAACAGTGCCCTGCATGTCCGGACGGACAACTTCCCGGATATCTGCGACCTGGTAACGAAAGATACCGTTCCCATGTATATGATCCACGGCACTGCCGATCAGCTGGTGCCCTATGAACAAAGCATCCGGTTATATGACAAACTTCAGGAATGCGGCGTTACAAACAGCCGCCTGACTCTGATCGAAGGAGCGTATCATGCGGATGCCCTCTGCTTCAAAGATGAAATTAAGGAACGGATCCTGGATTTCATAAATGAAAATCTCGGACGCTGAATTTAAAAAATTGCTGATGAAGAATTTTTAATCGGAATTCCGCAGCAGAAAAAGCCCTCTCTTCGGCAAAATCTCCTGGATATATCAGAAGCCGGCTGAAGAGGGGGCGCTTATATGTTCATGGAAGAGACCGTACACAGTTATTCACGGGAATAATACCGGGAAATCTGTCGTGCCGGCTGCATGTGCGGACAGCCTGCCGGCAGCTACTGGACGTTCATTTTCTGGCCAGTCTTACGGAACTCATTCGGTGTCATATTGACCATACTTTTGAATACGCGGTTAAAATTCTGCACCGTATTGAAACCAACCTTAAAGCCGATATCGCTGATCTTC
>CACZPF010000315.1 GCA_902782975.1 uncultured Lachnospiraceae bacterium | reverse complement strand
GCTGATCTTCTTCTAATAATGAATACGGCATAACTGCAGACACATAGCATGGAATTTCTGCAAAGGTCACCCCGATCAGATACGTCCTTCTGGCAGCATATCCTTCAAAAGGTGTTCCTGGCCTGCCCCGTTTGATCATGGCACTGACCTGGCTGAACATATCCATATCCAGACCTTTTTCCGTTGTCGGATCATCCGGCAGGGCTCCGCACTTATTCTTCTCCCACTGGTCGGGACTCGATGCCATGTTTCCCACCGGCAGACGTTCCTCCGGCGGCAGCGGATTGGCAAGAGAAAGCTGCGCATATCGCACGGGATCAAAGGTTTTCAGCGCCTGAAATGTAGTACCCGCCACGGAAACGCCTACATAGCCGTCGCCAGATGCCATCAGATGTTCAAAAGCGCTGCCCCAGCCGATGTTCGGATTGTCGACCTTCATCCCGCCATGCATCAGTTCTACCATGACGCTGCCGCTGAAGGAAGCCGGATCCTTTGGCTTTCTCACGATCACCCTTGTGCAGTAGGGAGCATCCTTTGTTTTGATCCGGGGCCTTCCGGTCGTTCCTTTCCAGGCATAGACATTGGCAAGGCCGGATACCAGGTATTCTTCTTCCACATACCCGTATTCTGCGACATTCACAGGATCTTCCTGGTGAATCGCCATATTAAAAGGATAACTGGAATCTGTAATTTCCAGCTTCTTTACGACGGGATCCGGAACGATGAAAGGGTTGATCAGTTCTTGATCTTTTTGCATCACATCATTCCTCCATTTGATTGATCTCCCGAACCCTGCAGCACGCCGCAAAGTGGTTCGGGCGTATTTCTTCAAGGATCTGTGCCTCCTGACACCGCTCGCAGGCGTAAGGACACCGGAGAGCAAATCTGCATCCCGGGCTGGGATTAATAGGAGAAACCACCTCGCCCTTCAGCAGGATCCGTTCCCGCCTGTGATGAATATCTGTAGACGGGATCGCAGATAGGAGTGCTTTGGAATAGGGGTGCAGAGGTTTTTCAAACAGTTCATCCGAAGGACTTGTCTCTACAAGCTGTCCCAGATACATCACACAGATATCATGGGAAATATGTTTTACGACCGAAAGATCATGGGTGATAAACATAAATGCCACCCCGTGATCTCTCTGAAGCTCTTTGATCAGATTCAGGATCTGTGCCTGAATAGAAACATCCAGAGCGGATACCGGTTCATCGCACACCACGAACCGGGGATTCAGAGCCAGGGCTCTTCCTATGCCGACTCTCTGCCTTCTCCCGCCGTCCAGCTCATGAGGATACGCATCCGCGAGCCTTTCCGGAATACCGACGGTCTCCATGACCTTCTGGGTCTCATCGTAGATCTCCGAAGCCCGGAACCGCCCGGACAGCCTTAACGGTTCACTGATGGTCTGTCTGATCGTCATACGCGGATTTAACGAAGAGAATGGATCCTGAAAGATGATCTGCATATCTTCGCGGACTTTTTTCAGCTCTCTTCCTTTTACATGGGTGATATCTCTTCCCTCAAAAATAATCTGGCCGTCCGTACTGTCCAGCAGATGCACGATCACCCTTCCCAGTGTGGACTTTCCACAGCCGGATTCCCCTACAATTCCCATCGTACGGCCCTGTTCGATTGAAAAAGAGACATCGTCCACCGCATGCAGAAGGCCTCTGGCCGTCGGAAAGTATTTTTTCAGATGTTTTACTTCAACAATCGCAGCCATTTTTACCTCTTTCCTGATCCGCTGTATCCGGATCATCCTGGCAGATCTGAGACCGGGACGGAACCATTTCCAATCGCTCATCGCAGTGCAGACAACGGCAGAAATGCCCCGGACGTACTTCCTTCATGGGGATCCCGCGGCTCCGGCACAGATCCGATGCATATTTACAGCGAGGGCTGAAATGACATCCCTCCGGAAGATCCGACGGGTCCGGAGGAGAACCCGGGATGGTATACAGCATGTCCGTTTTGCGGTGAATATCCGGGATACAGTCAAACAGGCCGACCGTATAGGGATGCACAGGATGGTCAAACAGTTCTTCTTTATCCGCGATCTCGACGATCTCCCCTGCGTAGACCACAGCTACCGAATCACACACTTCGGCCACGATTCCCATATCATGGGTGATCATGATCATGGATGTCCTGTACTGTTCCTTAAGACGTGTCATCATATCCAGAACCTGTGCCTGGATCGTGACATCCAGCGCTGTAGTCGGTTCATCCGCCAGAAGAAGGGACGGATTGCAGGCAAGAGCCATGGCAATGATCACACGCTGTTTCATTCCTCCGGAAAACTGATGCGGATATTCATGATAGCGGTCCCGGACGATACCGACCATCTCCAGGATCTCTACGGCTTTCTGAACGATCTCCCGTCTGGACAGATGTTCATTGTGAAGCTTAATGACTTCTTCGATCTGATTGCCGATGGTAAAAATCGGATTTAAAGCGGTCATGGGGTCCTGAAAGATCATGGAGATCTTGTTGCCGCGAATCTTCCTCATTTCTTTTTCAGATATTTTCAGAAGATCTTCTCCGTCAAGGAAAATTTCTCCCCCCATGATCCTGGCCGGCGGATCGGGAAGGACCCGCATGATTGCACGGGCGATCGTCGTCTTACCTGCCCCTGTTTCTCCCACCAGCCCCAGGGTGGTTCCTTTTTTCAGGTCAAAAGAGACATCATTCACGGCATGAATGACACTGCCTCCCGCCGTATACTGAACTGTCAGGTTTTTTACAGAAAGCAGGATATCCTCTGTATTGTTCTGCTTTATATTCTTATCCACAAGAGCACCTCTCAATCTTTCAGCTTGGGATCAAGTGCGTCTCTCAGTCCGTCTCCGAACATGTTCAGGGACAGAACAGCAATCATGATCGTAATACCGGGGAACAGTACCAGATGTGGATAATCCCGGATATAAGCCCTTCCGGAAGAAAGCATCGCTCCCCATTCCGGATCCGGAGGCTGAACACCAAGGCCTATAAAAGACAGGCCGGCGGCAATCAGAATGGCTGCAGCCACCGACATCGTCGCCTGTACGATCAGAGGAGACAGAGAATTCGGAAGAACATGCCTCCAGATGATCCGGAAGCTGCTGCAGTTGATCGACGATGCCGCTTCCAGATATTCCATCTTACGTACGTTGAGGATCGAAGCCCGCATCATACGTGAAAAGCTCGGAATCATACTGATGGTAAGCGCGATAATACAATTGCCGAACCCCGGCCCGAGAACAGCAGACACTGCGATAGAAAGAACCATTCCCGGAATCGCCTGAAAAATATCCAGGCACCGCATGATCAGATTATCGACCCAGCCGCCGAAATATCCGGCGATCGATCCAAGAACGATTCCCCCGACCATGGCTCCCGACACTGAAAATATCCCGATCTGCAGAGAATAGCGGGATCCGTAGATAAGCCGGCTCAGGATATCCCTTCCAAGGTCATCTGTACCAAAAAGATGTTCGCGGCTTGGCTTTGCAAAGGTAGCCATAAAATCAGCCTTATCATAAGGATAGGGCATGATATATTCTGCAAAAATGGCGATCAGTACCAGCAGCAAAGTGATGATCATCCCGATCACCGCCACACGATTATGGCACAGTCTCTGAAATGTCAGCATAAAAGGGCTGGAACCTTTTCGGTTTTTTCTGGAAAATTTCATACCTTTATCCTCGCATTTCCCTGGTACTGTGCCTTGATCCGCGGATCAATAAAGGCATAGAGAAGATCGACCAGCAGCATAATGATACTGAAGGTAAGCGCGACAAAAAAGACCGACCCCTGGATCGCCGGGTAATCTCTGTTATTGATGGCACTGACCATATAGGTTCCAAGCCCCGGGATGGCAAATACCGTTTCGATTACAAGGGCACCTCCGAGAAGAGATCCAAAAGCGCCCGCAGCACTGGTGACGACAGGAATCAATGCATTACACAGGGCGTGACGGTAAATGACTTTGTTCTCCGTCTGCCCCTTGGATCTGGCAGTAACGATGTAATCCGCCCTGATCACCTCCAGCATACCTGAACGGGTCTGCCGTGCGATCGAAGCGATCCCGTTCAGGGCACACGCCGCACAGGGCAGTACATAATATCTGGGGGCCCCTATCCCGGTAGCCGGCAGCCATTTAAGCTCCAGCGCAAACCAGATGACCAGCATCAGGCCTACCCAGAAGTTCGGCATGGAAACCCCGATCAGCGATATCAGCATGGCAACGTGATCTCCCAGCTTATTCTGATTTGTTGCCGCGATCACGCCGAGGGGAATGCCGATCAGAAGCGCGAAGGCAATACTGAAAAAAGCGATAATAAAGGTCTGGGGATATCTGGAAAAGATATCCTTCGATACAGAACGGCCGTTGATATAGGAATTTCCAAAATCAAAGTGCAGAAAAACATCTTTCATATATCGTCCGAGCCGTACAAAATAAGAATCGTTCAGGCCTAATTCCTGCCGCTTTGCCTCCAGCTGTTCCAGTGTCGCATTGGAGCCGAGGATCTGTGTTGCCGGATCTCCCGGCGTAAAATACATAATAGTAAAAATCAGGATGGTAACTCCGATCAGCACCGGTATCATAAGCAGGAGCCTTTTCAGAATATATCTATACATAACAGACCTCACGGATAAACTTGAGCGAGGCAAAGAACCCTTTGCCCCGCTCTGTTGTCAGATACATGTTCATCAACGATGTACGTTTTTTGCTGTAAGGCGCACATGCTGTGCCATTCAGACAGGCGTGAACGCGGCAGCCCCCGTACTTTGTTTATTCAAATGCTTCCGGATTAAAGATGCAGGCACCGCCCACGACCCTGGTCTTGAAGTCGATGGCAAGCTCGGAAACCTTATCATTATAGGCAATGTAGTTGGTTCCGTAGCAGATACCGTAACCAAGTGCAAGATCCTTAAGCGCATAGTGAACAGCATCAATATTTTCTTCAGTATGCGTCTTGGCATCCAGTGCGGTTTCCAGCATCTTCTGAAGATCTTCATCGACATAGAAGTTGAGGGTCTTTCCTTTATAGGCAACCTGGTCAAAGCTGAACTTCCACACGGAGGTAATATAGTCAAAGGAAGACTTATTGGCTATATAGAGGTCGAACTGTGTCGGATCAAAGCGATAGGTATTGATCAGGGTCCCGTCGTAGGAAAGGATCTCAACATTGATCCCGGCTGCAGAAAGCATGCTCTGAAGAACCTGTGCCATACGGGTGTGGACAGGACTGTTATCGGTCATGAGTCTTACACTGATCCCGTCAGGATAACCGGCTTGTGCAAGGAGTTCTTTTGCCTTGTCGGCATCATAATCATAGTAGTCCTCTTCATTCCATTTCTCATTAAAGTCTGCAAATAACGGAGAGCCGTAGGTTTTGCAGACACCGCCGGCGCCGTCATAAACCGTCTGAAGAACAGCTGCCGAATCGATCGCATAGCAGACAGCCTGACGAAGTTCCTTGCTGGCAAACACATTGCTGGGATCACAGTTGAACAGGATAACCTCGGCAAGATCCTTGGGCAGAGCCGCAAGATGGAATCCTTCCACATCCTCAAAACGGTGTGTATCGGAGGAAGCAATATAATATGCTATATCAACATCACCTGATTCAAGCGCGATCGTGAGCTGGGATGCCTCCGGGATCACTTTATAGATTACATGGCCGATATTTGCCTCGGAAAGACGTGCACAGTCTTCTTCACTCTGCCAGTAGTCGTCTCTCTTTGTAAAGGAGATCGAGGAACCGGGAATAAATTCATCCATAACATACGGACCCGTTCCAACAGGATTAGAAGCAAAATGATCAGGATCTGCCTCGTACGCTTCTTTATCTACAATGGCAGTGTTCGTCATGGCATTGGCAAATGCACCTGCAGCGGTCGTATTAAATACAAAGTCGATCGTCGTATCATCGATCACATCCATATGATCGATCGTATTGACGCCGATGGCCTGGTTGCCGATCTCAATCGTTGATTCATAGCTGAACTTGACATCGTCCGCCGTAATGGGATTCCCTGCAGAGTCCTTGATATTGTCGTAGATCGTTACACGATAGGTCGTATCATCCACCTGCTCGTAGCCCGATGCGATCGACGGGAGAAGATCGCCGCCGATTTTTTCATAGTCAAACATATATTCATATACGTGGCGGATCACGTCGATCCGTCCGTCCCCCATCGTAGCCCAGGGTTCCATGGTGGAAGGATCAAACGGAATCGCGATGCGGACTGTCTGCTCGTCCATGTTGACGCCGGAACCTTCCGCAAATACACTGCCCGGAAGCAGTACAGCTGCAGACAGAACTAACGAAAGCACCTTGAACATACTTGTCTTTCTCATGAGAAAACTCCTTTCTTTAATTGGGCCGCTTTCCGGTACCTCCGGATGCCGGCAGCCAGATTGTAAAACGTGCATTTGCGTGCACGAGCACGCTTTTTTTCATTATACTGTGCAGCCATCAAAAAGTCAATATAATCTGCGATATTAGTCATATTTCAAAATTTTTGTTCTGTTTTATTATGCATTTTTCACATATAATTTTGTAAATTGCTTCTGTTGATTTTCAGACTGTTCTTCCACATAATGTGTCCGCGCACATTTTCTGACCAAGATGACTGCAGAGGGTAAATTTCATTGACAGGGATAAATTTTTCATTTAATATTTAAACCAAAGCACACCTGTTAAACTGAACACCTTGCGGCAGGTATGGATCATATATCCGGGAGAAGGGAGCGTCTGACATGCCATCGATCAAGGAAATCGCAGATATCGTAGGAGTTTCCAGAGGAACCGTGGACCGTGTTCTGAATAACCGCGGAGGAGTCAAGCCGGAAACAGAAGCAAGGATCCGGCGTGTTCTTGAGTCCATGAACTATAAACCCAACCAGGCCGGAAAAATTCTGGCAGCCAAAAGAAAAAACCTGAAATTCGGGATCATCTTCCGTTACGACAATCCAAGATATCAGATCACCAGTTTTGTCCGCCGGAAGGCCATGGACTTTCAGGCGTACGGCATTGAGACGACCCTTCTCGAAGCAGATATCGACGATCCGCAGTCCTACGTCCGGGCCTTTGAAGAATTAGAAAGTATCGGTGTTTTCGGCATCATTGTCATGCCTGTTGATCATCCCCTCGTCATCCGGAAAATGAAACAGCTTCAGGAGAAGGGAATTACGATCATCGTCATCGACAGAATGCTGGACGGCATCGACTGCTTTGCCTCTATCGTCTCGGATTTTACCAGATGCGGAGAACTCATCGGCAGGATGCTGGGCCTGATCACAGGGAAAAACGGCCATACAGCCATCATAACCTTCCCTCCCGGACGCGAACAGGCGGACCGGCGGCTTCAGGCCTTAAGAAAAACACTCGATCAGAATTTCCCGGATATCTGTATTCTGGAAACGCTCTATACCAATGACGATACGATCAATGGCTATACAATGACCCGCAAGCTTTTAAAAAAATACCCGGATCTGGATTCTGTTTTTATCAACGCAACCAGTGTATCCGGTGTATGCAGGGCTATTGAAGAGTCCGGGCGGAAAATAAAAGTTCTCTGCTTTGATTCTGCAGTACTCCCCGAGATCCACGACCTGGTGGAGCGGGGCGTCATCAGTGTGATCATCGATCAGCGCTCCCAGCTGCAGGCTTCTATAGCTATGGATCTTTTATTTAATTTCGCAGTAGACGGAACAGTCCCGCAGACAAGGAAAATCTATACAAACTATGAGATAAATATGGGTGGGAATCTGGAATTTTAAAGAAAGCTGCTGCATCCGGATGCGGAAGAAACCATCGCCCTTTCCATTTTGAAGTGAGATCTTGTAAACCCCTGATCAGAAAAGAGGAATTATGGATAAGAAAAAAACCGTCGGCATCATCGGCCTTGGCATGATCGGCAATACCATGGCCGTTCTCACGACCATGCATGGATATGAAACGATCTGTTATGTCAGAAGTCCTCAGAAGCTTCCCCAGTATAAGAAATCTTTCGACGACTGCTACACCAGCCTGGAGGAAAAGGGTCTCATAACGGCAGAACAGGCCGGCATCTGCAGAACTTACATAAAATATGTCTTTTCCTATGAGGAAATGTCCCGCTGCCAGGTGATTTTTGAGGCGGTCGCAGAGGATCTGGACCAGAAAAAGGCATGTCTTAAAGAACTGGAGCGTTGCTGCCCGGAGATAGAATTCATCGGATCCTGCAGCTCCTCCATCCTGCCGGAGCTTCTTGCCTCGGCAGCAGACAAATATCAGGACCGGCTGATCGTGACCCATCCTTTCTATCCGGTCCACATGATCCCCTACTTTGAATTATGCGGCTGCAGCAAAACAGCCGGCGGCATACTCGAAAAAGCGGCAGATTTTCTTACCGGCCTGGACAGGAAACCCGTTATTCTTAAAAAGCCCAATCCCGGATTCATCGGAAACTATCTTCAGTTCGCCCTCTGGGCTGCCGCCCTTAAACTTGTCGAAGATGGTGTCTGCGACCCGCAGGACATCGATACCTGCCTGAATTACAGCTTTTGCCCGAGATACACCAGTATCGGGATCTTCGAACATTTTGATATGGGAGGATATCCGCTGAACAAAGCCACCTGCGATGTCGTATTTCCCGCACTTCCCAGATACGATCAGGCTCCGCCCGTCATCCGGCAGAAAGCATCCGACCCGGAAGCATGGGGTGCCAGATCTCCCAAAAAGCAGGGATTCTACGACTGGAACCAGGTAGATATGAAAGCATATCAGGAGCGGGTCAACGCTCCCTACTGGAAATTTGCCGCCTGTGACTATCCCACCGAACCCTGCAAATAATTCTCTGTTAACAATCTTTTATAAAAAAACCGACTCCGCTCTGCGCGGAAACATTGGTGCAGAATTAAGTGCTGCACTGGACGGGAGCGGCGCAGGCGTCCTGTCCTTTTTGCCTGCCTTTCCCAGGATGAACCGGACGACCGCAGCCGGTATTCATTACATTGATGGAATACCGGCTGCGGAATCCGTTTTCGGGCAGGACCCGTTTAACCCGGTAAAAGAATCTGTGTTGTAAATGCTTCGACCGACCAGGACCTCTTAAATGCCGGTCTGTATCTCACACATCAATTGAAACGGCTCCCTTCACTGTTAAGATCACGCTGTATGAATAAAAGGAGGTTTCTATGAAAACAATTCTTTGCTATGGAGATTCCAATACCTGGGGGTTTATTCCGGGAAAGAACAGGCCGCCTGTAAAAGCAGCCAACCGCTATCCCTTTGACATCCGCTGGCCTGGCCTGCTCGAAACAAAGCTTGGTAAGGACTGGCGCGTGCTGGAAGAAGGCCTGAACGGCCGCACGACCATGTTTGACTGTTTTCTGGAAGAACATCGAAATGGCCTGAAAGACATAGATGTCTGTCTTCTCAGCTCGATGCCGGTGGATGTTGTCCTCCTGATGCTTGGCACCAATGACTGCAAGCAGGTCTTTGGAAAATCCCCCTATATCATTTCACAGGGGATCAACCGTCTGATCCACCAGATCAAGGGCGGCCTCTATGGCTATGGCCCCGAAGGATGTGTTCCCCTGATTCTGGTGGTTTCCCCGGCGCGCATAACGGAGGGGGTTCTTACCAGCTGGCTTGCCGGCGAATTCGACGAAGAATCCATAAAACGCTGCAGTCTTCTCGGCGAATATTATCGCAAAACGGCCGCAGATAATGATGTTTTTTATCTGGATGCCGGTGCGCTTATTTCGGCAGATGACGCAGACGGGATCCACATGAATGTCGAAGGCCACGCAAAAATGGCAGACCTGATTTATGACAAACTCATGGAAATGACAAACAGCTGCCGGCAGTAAAGTTCTGCCAGGCAGCTGCCTGAATCTTACGTTTCATTGACTATCCTGCCGGTCATATGTTCCGGCTCCAGCACGAACATCCATATGCCGGGGTCGGAACACCGGATCCATCATTATTCCGGATTTCCCCGGCATGCCAGTCATGAAGATACCGTCCCGCAGATTTTGCATACATAACCGCTCACGGTAACATAATGTATAGTTTCGCCATTACAATGTGGACAATGATGTCTTGTGATCTCCGTACTCCCCATTCTGTCCAGTATGGAGTTGTCATCGTTTGGTAATTTTTCCAATTCTATTTTTGTTCCGCCATTGACCAGGCACTCCTGGTTTTCCGTTAACTTCACCATGTTATTCTCCTTTCTTAAAATTTTTTCTTTATTATAATATACGAATTGTCATAATACTGTCACAGACCGTATATCCTTTTTTACGGGTTTTCCGATGATTCCACCCCGGCTTCAGCCGCCCCTCTGTACTGAAACCGCTCCCCGTCCCAGTGAAAATACTGCATTTGCTGAGGTATTTCTCTTCCGATAATGTCCTGCAGAATGTAGCAGATGGCATAGTCTCCGACCGGAATCTCCGACTCCTCCACATCAAACTGCCGATACATCGTGTGGATCGCTCCGGCAATATATTTATCCTTGCCGGCTTTTTCTGAATAAATCGGATAGAGCAGCTGAAATTCCCTTCCCACATAACTCGACATTAACAGAACATTCCTGCTGGGCATTTCCGTATCATCATCATAGCCATTCCATATGCCATAAAGTTCATAACTTCCGCCTGTCTTTTCTTCTCCTCTCGGAGGCCTTATATAGCCGCACCGGAAGTTGTTGTGATCCATCTCCATCTGGAAAGGAATATTGTAAACGACCTTCTCTTTTGTAGCATTCACATATTCTATTGAGCAGATCTCACCTTCGATCGACGGCCATAAATTCGGGGCATCTGTGATATAAATAAACTGCTGTGTATCCTCCAGGTAATCAAGATCGCACTCATCTCTGCCGAGCCGGATATATGCATCATAATTTTCATCCAGATAATAAAACTCATAGAGAACTACATCTCCCACTCTGTCCATCTGATCCAGAGATACGGCAGCCACCGGAAATCCGTCTATTTCTTTAATCTCAACATCAAAATCGTAGACTTCATTGTTTTCGATATCCGGAAGTCTCTGAACACGCTCATAAAGACTCTCCTGTGCATCCCAGTCAGTAACAGCATCCAGAAATGCCAGATAATGTGGACTTTTACAATTATGCGAATAGATTTCTATATCTTCCGGTTCCATATTCACGGCATAGCAGAAGGATAAACCTGTAACCCCTGTCCTTCCATTCCCACGAACACAATATACCAGGCAGTTATTGAGAGCTTCAAATATTTTTCCCCGCAACTCCAGAGGGAAAAAAGAGGAGGCATTCTCATTATATAAAAGACTGCCCAGATCCAGCATGATCGCTTTTCCATGTCCAAATGTTTCCGAATTTCTGATCAGTTTATGCATAAACCACATAAGCGATGGATAATTCGTGTATGCATCACCCACAAAAGTATATATCTCATCAAAGCAGGCTGAAAGATTGTCTATTTGGGAGAGATCTATGACTGAATAGGTAAACATATCACTGGCCTGACGATCCCCCAGTTCTGCATATTTACGCTGCGTTGTATTACAAAAGATAATGCCCAGATCCCTGCCCCCGCATCCGGGATTCAAATATAATTCCTTCAGCCATTCACGCATGGCACTGCCATAGCCGGATACCTCTTCCTCAGAAGCCACCATGTAAGAAGCATGAGCGGAAAGTGCCTCGGCTGTTTCCAGATTCGCCATCATACAGGCATCCAGGATCACAGTTTCAAAATGTGTCCCCCCCAATTTCATGGCTTCTTCTAGTTCATTCAGGTACATAATATCATTATCAAATAATTCGTCCACAAGAATTCCGCTGACACTGCCGCCCCCGTGATCCCATAATACCAGGGCATACTTTTTGGCAGGGCAGGTACGAACAGACCATTGTATAAAATCCGCCAGTGTTTCCGGAGAGGACATGTTTGCCAGATCCTTTTCTTCCATAAGGAGGAATGAGTCCCCTGCTTTTCCTTTGTTATCTCCATATACATATTGCCATCGCTGAAGAACCTCGGATGAGAGATTAAATCCAAGGTTTTCTCCTGTCTTCCACTCTTTGCATCCTCCTGTTTCCAGAAGTATATTTACCTTATCTGATACGGACGATTCAGGAAGACTTGTACCATACGTCATATTCAGCACTTCTTCATAAGTCATTACGTCCCCGATCTCGCTTATTTCCCTGAGATTATACGAAGCCATCCCATGATCAGATTCCAGATTTGATCCGCAAAGATAGATCATGACGGTCCACTCCGCCTGCGTACGCTCTTCTTCTGCTGCAGAACAAGGCAGAGAGATGATCAGCGCTGCTGCCAGAATGACCTGCAGGACTAAAAGCCGGTATACACTGTTGTTCTTTTTTCTTCCTTTACTTTCTTTATAAAGATCAACCCGTTTACTGATATGTCGTCTCATCGTTATGTTATCCTTTTTGAAAAAAACAGCAGGCAGCAAAAACCGCCTGCCGGTTTTTATTTTTGATGGTTATCCTTCATGGTCAAAAAGAAGATCTGTCAGATCATCTAACAGGATATCCTTCAGCAGCAGGGGTTCTTTTCCTTCCGTTTCATCGGATTTTCTGCGTTCTCCGCCGCTTTTCAGCGTGCTGAATCTGATGGCTGCCGGACTCTCTTTGTCAGAGAGGTACAGCCTTGTACACCCCATCATTTCTTCCTCGGCCAGGATGCTGCATGAGAGCCGGAAAGAATCAGCAGACCCGGTATTCTCCAGATCGATTTCTGCCCCGTCCCGGAAATGATGCCAGGTAAACGATGCCGTCCCGGAGGCATTATACCCCTTCAGAAGTACATCTTCATCCTCCATCCGAAGCACCATGTGAAGGCTGTCACTTCCGTCAGAAGAGGTAAGAACAAGGGCATATGCACTGACATCCGAATCGTCATCGCTGGTCAGATGGAAGGCTTTGATGGTATTCCATGTATCAGAAGATACGCCAAGACCTGCCCGTTCTGCCAGCACATCAAACCCGGAACCGTAAAGAATCGGTGCTTCCGGCATGCTCCAGATGAGACTGCTGAAGACAGAAAGAATCTCCTGCCCGTCTCCTGCCATCGGCACACGTGTGGTATAGCCTTCCGTGCCGGCCTCCTCGGACCCTGTTTCTTCGGAACCAGCCAGTTCTTCCAGTGCAAGAACAGCCTCTTCTACACGTTCCTTCACCTCTTTGCTGTTCAGGGCTCGGTCTGTTGTTACTGTCTCCAGAACCTCTCTTCCCTCCGGACGGATGAGCAGACAGGCAGGAAGCAGGCTGCCGGAAATCATCGTATCCTGCCCTTCCTCCTCAGCTTCCTCGATGAGGTAAGCCGTTGTTCCATCTCTCCATGTAAGGTCATACTGAATACCATGATCCGCAAATACCATTGTATCCTTGGACACGGACAGCCGATCCAGAATTTTTCTCCACACAGCAAGTTCTTCCAGGGTATAATTTTTCTCCGTCAGAACACGTTCGACAGTTTTCCGGTCGATCGCCAGTTTACTGGTGACCGTACAGTCTGCCCTCAAAGGCTTTGCTTCCTCTTTTTTCTCTGAAGTCCCGGAAGCTGCAGAACTGCTGCCGGAAGTACCTGCATATCCATCGCTGCCGCTGTAGCCGCCGGACCAGCTGCCGCCGGAACCATTGCTGCCGCTGCCGCTATTATTTCCGGTCCCACTGTTGCTGCCGGAATCATCCGGCACATCCGCTTCAGGCATGATCGTATCCCCGTTTCCTGAGTCTTCCGAAACGATTTCAATTTCCGGCATGAGCGTATCCATTTCCAGCTCAGGCAGGTATGTTACTTCTTCACCTTCTTCAGAATACGTCTCAGCACTGACGGTATGGGCATGCCAGATACCTGTCTGCCCGGAAACTGCCGCCAAAAGCAGTAAAGAAGCCAAATACAGGCTGATTTTTTTCATACTTTCCTCTTTCATGGCGCGTTTACTGCGCCAATAATGGTCGTTCTGAACGTAATTACTGTCGTTCCTCTCTCCTGCGCATGCCCTGAAACTTAAAGTTCAGGAAGAAGAATGTCATCATCCTTTTTTTCGGTATCCGGGTCGTAGACACCACCCGCCACCTTATCCAGACATTCTTCATTCAGTTTTTCATTTTCCTGCTTCTGCTCTTCGCTCTGCAGCTGGTTTTCCTGTTTTTCTGACATATTCTTGTCCTCCGTTTTTTCATTCAATATTTATTCTTCCTGAATAAATTGTTTACCTGATACAGATCTGGCGCAGTAAACGCCAAAGCAAAGATAACTTTGTCGTTTGCTATAATCTTGCGGGGCAGGGGAGATTCCCCTGCCTGTCTTAAAGTTCCGGAAGAAGGATGTCGTCATCCTTCTTGTCGGTATCCGGGTCGTAGACACCGCCTGCCACCTTATCCAGACACTCTTCATCCAGTTTTGTGGCTTCTGACTTTTGATCTTCATTCTGCAGCTGGTTTATTTCTTTTTCTGACATATTCATATCCTCCATTTCCCTTATTAGTGATTATTCCCTGAATGGAAATATCAAATTCTTCATACAAATACCAGTATCTCTGTTTCTTTCCCTCTGACTTTTCATTCACCATATAAAGATCCGGTATTTCAAATCAGTTTTGTCTGAAGAAAACGACTAAAGCATACAAAGACAGAAAGTTTAATTCTCCTTATGAGTCTCTCAACCATCATACCCACTCCCGGGTTCATGTATATCACTTGTAACAATTACATCTTCTGTTTGAAATTCAATAATCTCTATTTCCAAAGGTACATATTCCGTCATTTTTATAGCCTCCTGTCAATTATGCTTTAATCTGTAAGCTTGTGTCGCTTTGAAATAATTGTAAATTGCAGAAACCGCATCTCGAATATCTTTAGTTCTGTCCGGTGCAATCATCATGTTTATATAATCCAGCGGAGATACAACGATCTTTGCGGTCCCGGAATCTGTTTCTACAAGTATAGTATGAGTTTCACCCAACTGATGTGCTGAAATACTGGGGGTCAGGACATAGTATCTTCCGGTAGGCTGCCTGCCCACTTCTACCGGCGTGCCGTCCACGGAAGCTCTGATATTTCCGGTATATCCGTCTTTTACAACCAGGTAAATATATATCTGTGTCCGGCTTAACAGATTAAGCGCATATGTGATTTTTGCCACGTCAGAATCCCCCGTATCCCTGCTTATCACATGACCAGCCACCGCCTCTGCTACCGCATCATAATCATACGCCCCTGTGTAGTACTTGTCCATCTCTTTATAATCCACACCGATCGTCCATTTGTTTGTGACTGACAGTACCGGCTGTACGTAGTGCCCGTAATCTGCGAGAGCTCTTACAAGATCAGTGGTCTCTTTATCAAATTTGTGCGCTACTTTTTCGTACGCCAGGATATAGTCTTTGATGGAGTAAATGTCCTGCACGGTCTTTCCGTCCCCGTAGTGGAATACGGCGGTGATAGGCTCGGCCATCTGCACGGAAGTGACATAAACGGTAAAGCCGTAGTAGCCATTCCCATTCTGGTCTCTGTGATCCGGATCAAAGGAGTCTCTTCTGGTTATGCCGTTTACGGTGAATTCCATGTAGCTGTCGTAATAATTTACGCCCTCTATCTCAGGAAGCTTCATGAAGAAGTTGACGCCGATGGAGCCGGACAGCAGCAGCGAGTGCGAGGTAAATCGCGGCGGTTCCATCCATAATGCTTTCAGCGTGATGTCTTTCTCGATAGCCGTGTCAAAATCGAAAGGCTCAAGCGCCAGCGCCTCTTCGGCTCCGGATGAATCTTCGGCTCCGGATGAAGGCTTATTAAGGACCTCATACCAGCCGAGGAACTGGAAGTACTCTTTCTTTGGATCCTCCGGTTTTTGAGCCTGTTCGCCTGCCTTCACCCACTGCGGCGCAATTTCGGATTTGCTGCCTGAATCAAAGGTAATGCTGTACTCGGTCCGTGTCCAGGCTGCCTTGACTTTCAGGTTTCCGGCCGTCATCGTTTCCGGAAGCGCCGGACTCCAGCCGTCAAACCTGTAGTGCTCTTTTTCAGGATCCGGAACGGATACGGGCTCGCCGTATTTAAACTTTTTGACATCCGTCATGCCGTCCCCCAGATCCAGGGTCACCGTATATTCTCTGGGTTCCCAGGAAGCATAAATGGTGACATTCTCGTCCCCGGTAATCGTTATCGGGAACTGAACCTTTGTGCTGCCTCCTGCCTCGGTCACCCAGCCCGCTAATTCATAACCTCCGCGGACGGTCTGAAGACTCTTGACCTCCTGCTCCGTTACCTGGTAGGATGTACTCCCGTCGGTGGGCATTTTCTGAATCGATTTGATCGAAGTTCCTCCCTGGGTATCAAATATAAGCGATCCCTGAGGAATCTTGACATAAACCGCCGATAACCGGATCGTATTATATTCCGAATATTCTCCGAGGCTGCTCACCAGATCCAGATTATTATAGTCGAATGTGTCGCCGCCCTTATACATATTGCCGTTCTTGTCCCGCCAGCCTGCAAATGCATAGCCGCTTCTCGGGATCGGCTTTGCGTTTGTAACCGGCACTCTGGTATTGGGATCCGCCGTAGAGGTGGCGATCATACCGCTGCCCATTCCAAGATTATACCGTATATAGGCTTTACGCAGAATCCAGCCTGCCCTCAGAGTCATGGTGTAATAGGAATATGGAAGATCCTCCTCCTTTACTAAACCCGGATTGCCGGATGTGTCTTTGTCGCAGTATTTCTGGTCCACTCCCCATGTAAAGTCCCACGCGGTTCCAGCCTTGTTATACCAGGCTTCCAGCTTGTATCCTTTACGCCACATTTCAGAGATACCTTCATCCAGGCGGATGGTTTCACCGGGATCCAGGGTAAAGGACCTGTACTGACCTTCCGCCAGGAAGACAGGCGTTTCGGAATCTTCGTAGGTGACGGGATCAGTCCACCCGTTGTAATTTGCGGTATTCCCGCTTCTGTCAAATGCTCCCAGGTCCAGATGCACTCTTATCCTGTGCCGGATCTGAACAGGATACAGGTTCAAATCGTTCCCCGGCATGGTCAGAGCGCTAAGATCCACCACACAGCAGGAAGGATCATCCGGCATTGCCTCATGATAATCATAAGCCCCCTCTGCCTTAGGAGTCTTTGACCACCCGGCGAAGGTACTTCCCTCTTCCACTGTCTTTTTATCTGCCCAGGATGAAAGATCTGCCTCATAATAAATTCTGTAAGAATCCAGAATCTCCGTACCGGCGATATCATTATAGAAGGTCAGGTTATACTGTTCCCTCTCATAATAAACATAGAGGGATTCCATCTCTTCGGAAATCTCGATGATCTTTCCTTCAGATGCGGACACTCTGTTTCCGGTATCACTTTCAAATCCATTGATACTGTAACCGGCAGCCTTAAAATGTGCGAGTTCGGGCATGCTATAGCGTGCCTCTGCTGTCTGATAGATCTCTTCTGGCATCGTAAAGGTTCCATCTACTCCCTGCTGTACCAGATATACAGGAGCGGTAATGTACTGCCACATGGCTGTTACAGTGGTATCTTCTGAAACCGTAATATCTACGTCTGGATTCTTAAGCTCCTCGTTATCATCAATTTTCCAGCCGATAAACTTTTTGTCTTCGGGCGGGGTAAAGTCACAACCCGGAAGAGGATAAGAGGTTCCTTCCGGTACGACGGCAGGCTTCATGAAACCGCTTCCTTCGCCCGGATCAAACGTGACTGTCTTTTCAGACAGCAGGATCAAAACTCTTCTGGCAGTCGTACTGCCGTCTGCCTCCACGATTTTGTCGCCAGACTCTGGCAGCCTGCCTCCTTCCGGCGTTTTAATAACCAGACCCTGTTCAAGATAGATACGGCCACGGCTGCTCATTATTCCCCAGGTACCCCCACTTGCTTCAACTCGCTTAACCGTGTTTTTAATTGTAATATCGCCGTCATAAGTCCTGAGTCCGGACATACTGCCATTCGCCTTCACGGTTCCCGAATTCAGGGTGATATCGCCCGCATAAACACCTTGCGCCCGAGAGGCAGTTATTTCAATGTCTCCGCCGAGTATAACAGAGCTGAACCTTGCATGGATTCCGGTAATGCTGGCGGATAGAGTAATATTCCCATCCGCTGTAACGCTTCCGGCTTCCAGGCAGTAAATACAGGAATTACTATCTGAAGAAATCTGAATATTGCCGCGCAGGTCTACATTTCTTTTCTCTCTGCAGTAAACTGTATTGGAACTGGAGGAAAGAGATAAATTACCGCTGAGAATGATATCTCCCTCTCCTATACCCAGAATAGCAGAATCTCCCGAAATAACGGAAATATCCCCGTCAATCGTAAGTGTACCATTCTCTATACAAACACCGCCTGTCGAGAGAGTCGCATTTTCTGATGTTACGGAGCCGCTTCCCTTGATGGTAAGATCCGTATCCTTTGCATAGATAAGATAATGATCGTAGGTGCCTGCCATGGAAAACGGTTCATTCAGTGTCAGCGTACTGGTTTTCGGATCATAGGATACTGTCCCGTCTTCCAGTACATCCGCTTTGTTGCTGTCGGAAATCTGTACACCACCGACCCATATATCGTAATAACCGCCGACCCGGGCCGTAAACGTTATACTTTCCGTGATCGTCATCTCTTTTCCGGCAGGAATGATGTCTTCCGGATCATCCCCGATCTGCCAGCCCCCAAATGTTTTGCCTTCCGGAATTTCGAAGCCGCACGCCGGCAGTGTGTAAACCATGCCTGCACATCCCTCGTATCTCTCCATGGAGCCGGATACACATTCCCCTTTATCAAAGCTTATGGTGACAGGAAAACCAAGGATAGCCTCGCCATCCTGACGCAGCGCAACAACGAAGTCGCTGTCATCGGAAAAGAATGCCTCCTTGCCTCCATTTCCCTTAAGGGAACTGGTAAGGACAACCAGAGATTCCTGCGTGGGTTTCACGGCAGCACTCACTCCGATACAGGCATCTGCGCCCAGCGGCTCCATTACCTGTATCGTGTTAGCAGCATCTGCAGACCAGGAATACAGGAAAACGTTATTTGTACTGTCGTTTAAATTTGTATTTTCTTTTACGACAGGCGAACCGGAAATCTTAAAATATTTACTTCTTCCTCTGTAATCAACATATATTCCTCCGCCCTCCCTTGCCGAGTTTCTGATGATCTGCCCACCTTTCATTTCAATGGGACCAAGCGTATAAATACCACCGCCCCAATCGTTGGACCTGTTTCCCGTAATCAGGCCTCCGTCCATCACGACGGTTCCGAAGTTGTGCAGACCTCCTCCTGTATCCGTGGAAACATTATCCCTGATCTCGCCTCCGTGGATCTGGGCCGAGGAACTCTCTTCTACATAGATACCTCCGCCATATCCATTTACGTAATTATTGCAGATGGCACCTCCGTTCATGATAATCTTTCCGCCGCCAAACGCGTATATAGCCCCGCCTTTTCCGGGCTCATACATGTTTCCCTCACACTTGTTTCCGGTAATGGAACCGCCCTCCAGCGTAAAGGTTCCCGTAACAAAAATACTGCCGGTCCCGAAATTCGCCCAGGCACCTGTCAGCGTTCCCGTCTGTTTCTCACTGGTATCCATAATGGTCAGATTTCCT
>CACZPF010000314.1 GCA_902782975.1 uncultured Lachnospiraceae bacterium | reverse complement strand
TGCGCGCGCCGTGCCTCGGCGATCTGTTCTCCAAAGGTCATCGTAAAGCCTCCTTTTCTCGCATCTGTGGAGCATAATCAATGTATATGTACTTGCTCCTCCAGACAGGATCTTTATAGTGACCGTATTCTGTTATACGGCAATCGTGATACAGATCCTCAGCCACTTCCTCAATGATTTCCCGAAATTCAAGATTATTAAGGTAATACGCAGGGATCGCATCCAGTCCCAGTGCCGCGCCAAGAATATTCCCTGTCACAGAGCCGGTTGAATCGCTGTCTCCGCCATGGTTGACAGCGACCGTTACAGCCTTTTCAAAATCCTTCGGATATTTCAGCGCACAGTATATCGCAATAGCCAGCGTTTCCTCCCCCACCCATCCTTCACCAAGGGCGTGTATCGCATCGAGATCTCGCATGTCCTTCTGTGAAAGATGAATGGCTTTCTTTATAAGTGAAAGGAACACATTGATATTTTCTGTGTATGGGAAAAGATTCGGTATTACTTTCAACATGTCCAGAACAGCGAAATGGATATCCGGTTTTTCGGAAGAGGCCAAAATGCGGATAATATGAGCCAAGGCTGCAGCCGGTATATAGCCGAGTTCGTGTCCATGCGTAATTGCAGCGGCCTGCGCTCCAATCAGATCAGTTTGTTCCAGGGTCCAGCGTGAATCACAGTAGTACAGGCCAATCGGTGCAACACGCATTACACCACCACAGCCTTTGCTGCAGTTGACTGGCTTTTCCAATGTACCATGACCGCCTGAAACGAGCGCGGAAATACAGGTTCTTCCCGGTGCTCTGCGCTGAAAAAACGTGGGGAAATTGACAAGCCAGGAAATACGGGCTCGTTCATCGCTGTATTCCGGTGCCTGTGTATCCAGCCAATCGAGATAAGCCAAACGGATATATTCACAAAATGACGTGCCGCCGCCTTGCATCATCATCCGAGTCTGACCATAAAGCAGTCCGATTGCTGTAAATAATGTCATCTGCGTGCCATCGGAAATCAATGCCTTTCCGTCATTCAGTTTGTAACGGGAAACACCTGGGTTTCCGAATTCTGAATAGATCTCCTGTTCACCGAAAAATTCAATCGGATAACCCAACGCATCACCGACTGCTCCGCCGAGCAGACATCCTTTAAATCGATTCAAGTCCCGCATCTGTTTCACCTCCTTCTCAAGAACAGTATCTCTTCTGTCCCGAAAAGCGCCCTTTGAGCGGAGAACTTTTATATCAGCTTATACCATTTTCTGATGTACAGATCATCCTGCAGAGCCGGATTTGCATTCACGATTGTTGCAAACAGAGATGTGAGTCCATCCCACTTTGCATAATCACCGCGATCATGCAGCTTCCAATGCAGCTGCTCCAGCGTCCAATTGCTCTTGATGGAGTTGTGCAGCATTGAGGTCGTTGCCCAGTTCTTTTTATCATCAGATCCCCCGAGCGCTACCGGGTCTATATGGTCTATAGTAGGGACAAACTCCCAAAACGCAATATGGCATTCGTCCATTTTCCAATGTGCCTGATACGGGAAAATATCCGGCATATAATGTGAAAGTACTTTCAACAGTCCCGGATTGATAAGCCGATCTCCGCTGTATCGATCGATAAATCCGTCTTTTTTGAACTGTTCCATTTTCTCTTTGTCCGTGTAATTTCGTCCAGAAACCACCATTTTCTGAAACGGGTATTCCTCTGAGATGATCTTTCTTGCGTTTTCAACCTTTCCTTTGAGGATGCTTTGCGCGGTTCTTTCCAAAACATCTGCTTTTTCCATGATCATTCGTCTCCTTTACAGTAAATTCATCTGTTAGAGCACATATAAATTAAATGCTCTTTCCCGAAAAGCATCCGGGTCACTCTGTATATCTATGTACGCGTATATTTTCAATCCTCTGCATAACAGTTGTGATCCGGATCCCTTCAATTCTGACTTTTTCAAAAAAATCCTCGGCGCCATGATACCATTTATTCTCAAAATCATAAATCGATTCTCTCTCGTGCTGAAAGATATTCAGACGATATGTTATACCTCCGAAATCAAACAACACTGCAGCATCTGACTCTTCAAAGGTCAAGAGGTCATATAAATCGATCAACCCATAGTCTGATTCCCGCATTTCTGTCATTGTGTCAAGGATGCCGTGCATCGTTTTAATATTCCCCCAGAATGGCCTGTAACACTGACGCCTGGCAAGAATAGACCGTGCATCCAGAAGGTTATTCCAGTCATAGTTGTCTTCTGTGCCCGCTTCCAGATTCAGACGAACCATCCGAAGGGCTATCTCAGGGTAAAGGGTGCTGATCGTAAATCTGGGATCGTTTCTTTCTGATTCCACTTCGGAGAACAGTTCCTCTATGATATCCCAGCACTTTATCGGATCATACTGAACATAGATACCATCGTGATACATATCGGCGAGCATGAATCTGCTTTTTCTTGTATCGCACTCTGAAAAGCAATGATACGCCTTCCCGAAATCCTGCTCTCCGGTAAGGCCATAATACCAGATGAATCCAAGTTCTTCCTTATGGGCGCTTGAGCCATATTTTGCGCCGAGCTCCAGATATTTCTTCTCAAGGTCAAATTCTCTGATATTCCGATAGTATATTGCAAGATTATAGCTGAACGCAACAATATCGCTTTCCCAGGCCGCTCCGTCGATAAGCATTTTCATTGCCTCGACAAATCTGAATTGCTGTTCTTCCGTCGGATCATCCGACCGATAAAAATTCTGCATTTCGAGAAACGGGTCAAATGCATCCCGTTTATTATCACCCATGGTCCCATTTCCTTAAAAGTCCACCAGATATATTCCTATGCTGATTTGATAAAAAGTTCCTCTTTTGCTGATTTTCGTAACCTTTGCTGACAGGAGTTTTCCCGCGTCCATCAGCCGGGCAAAAATGATATTGTCTTTTTCCGGTATGTATCCGACTTTTTCCCCGTCTTCCGTAAGAATCATGACGGCATTGCTGTCAAATTTGTTGTCTTCACGTATCAGTTTTAGTTTGTCATCTGCCTTGATTTCTTCGAGAACGGAAGTGTCTTTCAGATACGTTGTTCCGGCCACAAAGGAATCAAAGAGGTGTATCTCACGAATCAATGGCTTCAGCAATTCTTCGATACCCTGCTGATGGATCGCGGATACAAGTTCTCCCGTTTTCTGTTCAGTCAGTTCCTTTGACATGGATATTCAGCCCCCCGCTCTGCAGCATCCGTAGGATGACGGCATTCAGTTCCCTGTGATATTTTTGATAGAACTCCAGTTCCTCCCGAAGTTCCGATTTTCTTTTCTCCGCAGCCGTTTCATCCTCTACGAGGTATTTCAAGGAATACGGCTCACTATGGGTGATTCGATCGATCTCGGTTCTGACCTCTTCGATCTTTTCTTCAATATCGGGAATATCAACCCGTACGCTTTCGACGCCGAGTTCTTTCAGCACCCTGCGTGCCAGAACCTCAAGTTCGGACAGTTCCTTTACATCGTTGTGATGATAGGCGATGAGCACCCGGTTCCAAAGCTCCTGCAGTTCCGGCGAGTGATCCGTCTCGGGATTGATGTCCGGATGGATCAGTTTTGCGAGACGGCGATACAGCGTCTTTGCCCGTTCTGCCTCATAGGGCGTGGATGTACCTGCGTTTTCCGCATCCTCGTTTTCATTCATCATCCGGCGCAGATTGGCATAGTACTCCGCCATTTCCTGTTCCAGATACTGTTCCATGGCTGCGGAATCGACGACGCCACCGTGATTCAAAGCATTCTGATAATAAGAAATGATCTTCTTGCATTTGATGCACGCCAGTTTTTCTTCGTAGCTGTCTGCCATCAATCTGCCGAACAACTGAAGGTATACCGTCCAGATCTGACCGGCCTCTTTGATCAGCTGATCGCGCTCCAGAAGCAGATTTTCATATTCCGTATATTTTGAATTCGCACTTTTGATAAGATCCATCATTCCACCTCAAAATCATACAATTCTTCATACAGCGTCGTGAGCAGTTCTCCGTCCAGCTTCGCTTTCTGGAAAAAATCATCAACGGTGCGGGACCATATATCATCAAATCGGATGACGACAGCCTCATCCTCTTCAATTGCTTCAACTTCATGCAATTCTTCTTCAAAACGGAATCTTACTTTCACCGGAGATATAAGCAGATAATAGAGATCATACACCCGCAGATCATCTTTGTTAAACTCACGCAGTTTATAGATGTCTTCGATCATCCATTTCATAATATTCAGATCGCCGAAAAACGGATGGACCTGGATCCGCCGGGCAAGGAACATCCTTGCCTTATCGTAGAGGCGAAGCGCCTCCTTTTTATTACCTTCCTCTGCGCGGATCCGGGCCAGACGGGTAAAGATTTCCGGCAACGGTTCATCCAGGCGGCGGGCATTCTTCACCTTTTGATACAGTTCTTCTATGATCGCCCTGTATCTCTCACAGTCCTTTTCGACATAGTATCCGTTCCTGT
>CACZPF010000313.1 GCA_902782975.1 uncultured Lachnospiraceae bacterium | reverse complement strand
TATCCGTCTGCTTTTCGCCGAAGAGTCCTGTAGGCTTGAAGAACAGGATGATGATCAGCAGAGCAAAAGCAAATGCGTCTTTAAAGTTAGAAATATCAAAGGATACATACTGATTTAAGAGCATGACCAGGTTCTCGCAGATACCGATGATAAATGCCCCGACCAGTGCACCCGGGATCGAGCCGATCCCGCCGAAAACAGCCGCTACGAAAGCCTTCAGACCCGGGAGGGTACCGACAGTAGGCGTAACGCTGGTATAATTCGAGAAAAACAGAAGACTTCCGACGGCGGCCAGAAATGATCCGATGATGAAGGTCATGCTGATGACAGAATTGATCTTGATTCCCATGAGCTGAGAAGTTTCAAAATCCTTGGATGCTGCCCGCATGGCCATTCCGATCTTGGTTTTTTTGATGAGAAGCACCAGAAGTACTACCATTATGACAGTGAGAAACGGAGTAATTACCGTAACTCTTTTTGTTGAGGCACCGAATACCGTAACCTGATCGCTGATCCACGGAATATGGGGATACTGTTGTGCCAGACCACCGGTAATATAGAGTGCCAGGTTCTGCAGCAGATAAGAAACACCAATGGCAGAGATCATAACAGACATACGGGGTGCCTGGCGAAGCGGCTTATAAGCTACCCGCTCCACGATAAAGCCGATCAGCACGGTGACAATGATCACCAGCGGAATAGATAAATACATCGGCATGGATGCTGAGGCATAGACCATCATAAGACCTGCTACCATGAAAATATCGCCGTGAGCAAAATTTATCAGTCGCAGGATACCATAGACCATGGTATAACCGATAGCAATCAGAGCATACTGTCCGCCGACCGAAATCCCCGCCAGTATATATGGCAGGTTTCTGCTAAGCCAGTCCATTCACTTCCTCCTACTCTTCCAGAAAATCTTTTGTCAATTCCACACCAGTGGAATTGCGCCTGAATACGCAGCAGATCTGACAACTTTCATATGCGCATCCGCGGCTTTCAGAAAACAAATCACGGGGCGGGAACAAATGCCCGGCCCCGTGATAAATCATAAATGTTTTTTATAGTCAGCGGCATGACAGAGCTTTGCCGCTTACACTATTTTCAGATCATTCGCTGATAGAAGTCTCTGCCACGAAGTCCCATGTACCGGTCTCGGTATTTGCGGTTTTGACGAATGCGGAATTGCGGACTGCGTCTCCGTTCTCGTCAAACTGGATCTTTCCGGAAACAGCATCTTCTACTACTAACTCGGGAAGAGCTGCAAGAATATCTGCCGGTGCGATGGAGCCGGCTGCCTGCATGGCTGCAAGAGCTACGTTGTAAGCATCAAATCCCATGGCTGTAACAGCAGCGACCATGTCATTTCCGCCGTTGTTTGCCAGATTGGTGGAATCACCGTTAATGAATGCTTTGACACCTTCGTCAAATTCTGCATTTCCACCTTCCTGATAGAAGGTTGTGATCATGATATCAACATCCTTGCCCTGTGCAGCTGCGAGAACCATGTTGGAATCCCAGGTGTCGCCTGCCAGAAGAGGAAGGCCGATGCCCTGAGCTGCGGACTGTTCGATGATCAGCTGAGCTGCTTCGATGGAGGTCGGAGCAAAGATAACGCTTGCGCCTGCATTCTTGGCGGAGGTCAGATAAGAGGTGAAATCGCTGTTGCCTTCGGGGAAAGCACCGGTAACAACTTCGCCGCCAAGAGCTTCATAAGCCTGGGTGAAGTAATATCCAAGACCTGCAGAATAGTCATCGC
This sequence comes from uncultured Lachnospiraceae bacterium, assembly GCA_902782975.1. Lineage (GTDB taxonomy): Bacteria > Bacillota > Clostridia > Lachnospirales > Lachnospiraceae > Blautia_A. The sequence goes on along the minus strand of CACZPF010000313.1, from coordinate 7,958 downwards.
CCTGTTTGGTAAGAACATAAGCTACTTTGTTCTCATAGTTTTCTGCAGCATAGTTTGCAAGAACTGCACCCTGGAAGTTGTCAAGGAAGCAGATACGATAATATACCGGATAGGCTAAAGTAACCTGGGGATTTGTACAGGTAACACCGATGGTCGGGATGCCCGCATCCTGGAAGGTCTGTCCGCCTGCGATGGAAACGCCGGAACCATAGGAACCAAGTACTACAGAAACGCCATCTGTCACCAGCTTGGAAGCTGCGGAAACGGCTTTGTCATTATTGGATTCGTTATCAACGATGTCAAGCTCTACATCGTAAGTAACACCGCCGATCTCTACGGTCGGGCGAATGGAATTTGCATACTGCATTCCCAGGGTCTCCTGCTTGCCGCCTGCACCATTATCTCCTGAAGCCGGCTCGTAAACACCGATCTTTACTGTGTCTGCCATTGCAGGTAATGCGCATACCATAGAAGCTGCCATTGCTGCAGATACAATTACAGAAAACATTTTTTTCTTCATGATGAGTTCCTCCTTGGCTCGTTTTTACTGAAAAGACACTTGTCTTTCTCTCTGACACATCGGAATGAATTATAGCATGCTTTCACGCATTAATCAAGTAAAATACACGAAAAACGTTCTCACGTTTTCAAGGATTACCATTTGCATCTATTCATTTCTGTGATTCAACTTGAGGTTGATAATTAGCGGTTCTGGAAATATAATTTAATATGGAAGAAATGGAAATGAATAAATGCACAGGTGCATACCATTAAGGTCATACCACATAGCGGCAGGCCGCTTTCAAAGTTAAGAGAGCCGGACGAAAGGAGAGGACAGAGTATGAAGATTATAAAAGATATTATGGTTCCCATGGAAGACGGAGTCAGACTTGCGACAGATGTATTTCTGCCGGACGACGGCACCGGAAAATATCCGGTCATTCACGTCCGCTGTCCTTATGTAAAAGAGAATATTGAAAAAGGCGAACTGGATGATGATTTTCCGGACAGGCAGTTTTTCCTGAAGCGTTTTGTGGAAGACGGCTATGCCTTTACGATTCAGGACTGCCGCGGAACCGGAAAATCCGAAGGTATGTATAAACCCTGGATCGGCGATGCCGAAGACGGGTACCAGTTTGTGGAATGGATCTATCAGCAGGACTGGTGTGATGGAAAGATCGGATCGCTCGGACCTTCCAATTTCGGATCGGTTCAGCTTCTGACTGCGTCCATGCGTCCTCCTCATCTGACCTGCATCGTCCCGATGGGAACCGACTGCGCCATGCCTTTTTTTAAGAACGGAATCCTGCAGCTCGGCGGCTCTTCCATCTGGTATATGCAGCAGGCTTATAATTCGGCAGTCCGGGGAGGGATGGATCCGGAACGCTTTAAACGGATGGATGAGAAATTCAAAAAGATCCGGGAAAATATGGATGAACAGTACAACTGGCTTCCGCTCCGGGAGGTCCCGTTTGCCAATGTGGAAGAAGTGGATATGGAACTGTTCTTCCATGAATTTATGGAACATCTGGATGATCCGGCCCACTGGACCGGTATTCATAACCCCTGTGATATTCTGAATATCAATGTGCCGGTCCTTTTTATCACCAACTGGTATGATCACCTGGCACCCAATGTTTTTGACATGTACCGCACCATGAAGAATCACGGAACACCGCTCGTTCAGAAGAACCTGCGCCTGTATATCGGACCCTGGAGAAAATATGCAGGGATCGAGGGAACTTGCGATGGTCTGTGGGATAACGGGCGGACGCTGTATGATGTGGTGATCGACTGGTTTGATTACTGGCTGAAGGGAATTGAAAACGGCATGATGGAAAGACCGCCTGTTTTCCTTCATACCATGGGCAAGGTGGAATGGGGCTACCGGAGCAGCTGGCCGCTTAAGGAAGCTGTACCTGTCAGGTATTTCCTTTCTTCTGTCTGCGGAGCGAATTCGGTGAAGGGGGATGGAAGCCTCGCCACAGAACTTCCCGAATGCGGAAAAGACGAATTCGATTACGATCCGATGAATCCCGTGCAGTCCCGGACAGGTCTTGTGATCCATCCCGGTGATTCTCTGAGGCAGAGCCAGGCTGTGGTAGAAGAAAGAGAAGATGTGCTGGTCTATTCAACACCGGTTCTGGAAAAGGATATGACGGTCATCGGTCGGATAAGAGCTCACATCTGGGCTTCTACAAGTGCCGTGGATACAGATTTTACCGCAAAGCTTGTGGATGTTCTTCCCGATGGAGAGACATATTCCCTGTGTGAAGGGATCGTAAGAGGCCATGTGAAGAATGGGCTGGATAAGCCGGAGCTTCTGATTCCCGGGGCAATCTATGAATATGATATTGAAATGAGCGCAACGGGTATGGTGTTTGGCGCCGGCCACAGGATCCGTCTGGAGATCGCCAGCAGCAACTTCCCGAAGCATGACAGAAACATGAATACCGGCCATCCCTGCGGTGTGGATAAAGAAGGGATCGTTGCGCATCAGGTCGTCTATCATGATGCGGCACATCCATCATTCCTGGAGCTGCCGGTTATAGATAATTGAGCAGATGCGGCGGGCATACAGACATACCCTGTATGCCGCTTATGTCCACTGCGCTTCAGGCGTGATCCGTGGACAAAACAGGCTGCATCCTGAAGGAAGCAGGAGCAACATTGTAAATTGGCCATACATGGCGCAGTTAATGTGCCAAAGAGTAAAACCTGAAACGATGTTTTAAACAGGGCGTGAATAAACAATCAACCATTATCGGTTACAGGAAATGTGCCATGAAAGAGGAGAATATGAAGATTACAGATCAGCTGGTGGATTTTGCGGCAGAGATAAAGCTGGAAGATATTCCGGCTTCGGTTATTAATGTACAGAAGAGAACGATCGCTGATATGATCTCGGTAATGATCGGAGCAACGGGCCTCAGCGACAGTGCCAGAAAGTTTGCGGATACAGCGGTCATGTCCGGAACAGGCGGCCGCTGCACGCTTTTTGCAAGACCGGAAAAGGTGAATCCCTGGATGGCAGCTCTTGCAAATGGAGCCCTCACACATGCACTGGATTATGAGGATGCACACCGGACCGCTACCTGCCATTCCAATTCGGCGGCGATCCCGGCACTTTTTGCCCTGGCGGAAGAAAAGGGCGGGTGCAGCGGGAAGGATTTTCTGCTGGCATCGCTGATCGCCAGTGAGGTGGGTGTGAGGCTGGATGCCGGACTGAATGAGGACCTTCTGAAATACGGCTTTAACATGCCTCCGGTCCATGCCAGCATGGGCGCTGTTTTTGGATGCGGCAGACTGATGGGGCTTGCAAAAGAACAGATCAAAGATGCCATAGCATTGAACATGTGCCAGAATATAAGCCCCGGTGAAGCGGGAAGAGCGCGCTTTTCGGCGGTCCGCACGATCCGGGAGGCATTCGGAGCGCACGCGGCTGTCAATTCCACCCTTCTTGCTGCCCAGGGAATCGTCGCCAGATTTGAAGAACCCCTGGAGGGAAAGCTGGGATACTATCATATGTTTGCCCGGGACAATTATACACCGGAGCGGGTCGTAAAAGATCTGGGCACTTATTACTGGGCGGAAGGAACGGATCTTAAGCCCTGGCCGACCTGCCGGGCGACTCATACATCCATCGAACTGCTTCAAAAGATCATGAAAGAACAGCATCTGACAAAGGATGATATAGACAGTGTTCATCTTGTCATGTCGGACATTGCGGAGATGGTTTTTGAACCTGCAGTGCAGAAATATGCTCCCGAGGCGCCCAGTATAGCAAAATTCAGTATGCCGTTTGTTCTTGGAACCGTGGCTGTCTGCGGAGATATTGATCTCGACAGCTTTTCAAAGGAGAGGCTTAGTGACCCTGCCATACTGGAATTCGGGAAAAAGGTTTCTTATACAGTGGATAAGAGCCTGGCCAAAGATGAAAACAAGGTGACCACCATGACGGTAAAAGCCGGAGGCGAAACGTATACAGGGCATCTGGAATCAGCCCTCGGGTCTCTGGAACATCCTATGGATGAAGAGCGGATCCGGAGTAAATTCATGGACTGCTTTGCCCATGCAGACCGCCCCTTCTCTGAAAAAAGAGCAGAGCGGATGATCGAAGCGGCTGTTCATCTGGATGAGCTGGGAGACATCCGGGATCTGACATCGATAATCTGGGAATAAGTTGAGTGTTCGAATGTTTATAAGGAAAACTCTTTCTTTTCTCCGTTTATTTCTACCATAACGTTCTGATGTATGGGCGAAGTGAGATGGAGATCCGTCACTTTTCCGTTCTCCCAGGTCATATCGACCGCTATATTTCCTCTTGCCCGCACGCCATGTATATGGCCGTTTTTCCAGGCAGCGGGAAGGGCGGGCAGCAGACGGATGACACCGCCCTGACTCTGGATCAGCATTTCAAGGATCCCGGCTGCGCCGCCGAAATTTCCGTCTATCTGGAAGACGGCTGACATGCCGGGGGAAAGGATGGGATGCAGATCGAACAGGTTTTCGGCTGTCTGCTCATGAATAAGAGTCATAAGGCTTTTATGAGCTTCTTCACCGTCCCCAAGCCGGGCATAAAGATTGATCAGCCATCCTCTTGACCAGCCGGTCTGGCCTCCGCCCAGAGCAAGCCGTTCCTGCAGGGTTTTTCGTGCCGCACATGCCAGGTCTTTATTCTGATCCCTGTCGATTCCATTACCCGGATACAGAGCAAAAAGATGAGAGATATGTCTGTGTCCGGGCTCCCACTCTTCATATTCTTCCAGCCATTCGAGAAGCTGCCCTCTTTTGCCGATACGGTCTTTTGGAAGATCGTTAATCCGTTCCGATATTTCGCGGCACAGAGGTTCCCCTGCTCTGCCGAGCGCCTTTGATATCTCCAGCATTCCCTTCCACAGTTCGCGGATGATCTGTGTATCCATTGCGGGTCCATAGCAGAGAGTTGCCTTATAACCGTCCGGCAGCAGATAGGTGTTTTCCGGGGAAGAGGAGGGACAGGTGACAAGGATGCCATCCTCTGTTCTTACCAGGAAATCGATAAAAAACAGGGAGATCTCTTTCAGATCATCATAATATTGACCGGCAAAGGAGAGATCCTGTGTAAAACGGTAATGTTCGATGATATGCAGAGCCAGCCAGGCAAGCCCCATGGGCCAGTATGAGGCGGGCATCCAGCTTTCGTTTGGGGCACAGTCTCCATAGATATCCGTGTTGTGGAAAGCTGCGGCACCGCGGCATCCGTAAAGACGTTCTGCAGCATCCCGGCCGGCCGGGACCATTCGGTGAATGAATTCCATAAGGGGAAGATGGCATTCCGGCAGCGCAGCCGCTTCCGCGAGCCAGTAGTTCATTTCAAGATTGATATTCAGGGTATAACCGGAACTCCACATAGGATGAAAGTCCTTGTTCCAGAGCCCCTGCAGATTGGCAGGAAGACTCCCGGGACGGCTGCTGGCGATGGCAAGATACCGCCCATAATGAAAGAATGTCAGCGCCTCTTTGTTTTCCTCTGTATCATCGAGTGTAAGACTCATACGGTCAAACAGATTCCGGTAATCGTTTATATGGTCTGTGCGGATCCTGGCAAAGCCCTTTTTTAATGCGGCAGCAAGCTTATCTCTGCACCATACGGCCGGGTCTTCCCCGTAAAAATCTGTACGTCCTGCAATGTAAAGAACTGCTTCCCGGCTGTTTTCCAGAATGAGAAAGTTTCCGTTTCCGGTCAGGCAGCCATCTGTTTTGGCAGCGAGCATACAGATAAACAGAGGACGGCTTCCGCCGCCTCCCCGGAGTGTAAGAAAGCCTTCGCATGCACGCACAAGGTCGCATGCATCATCTCTTGTCATCTCGATCCGGTAGTCTAAAGGAGAGGCAGAAGTAAGGCGGATGGCCATTACCTGATCCGGATATGATATCAGGGCTTCTCTTTGAAAGGTTATTCCTTTATCGCGATATGTACAGGTGTACAGTGCATTTTCGAAGTCCAGTTCCCGTTTATATTCGGTGAAACATGCGGGAGTCGGGTTGAAGATCTCGCTGTGATGCGGGATCAGGCGGCTGGCTTTTATATGAAGATCGCATAAGGGTTCGTAGTGCCCGAGCCGTACGGCCGGGTTTAAAAAATGTTCATAGACGGCCTGCTCTGCCTCCTTTATTTTTCCGGAAAAGCAGAGTTCCCGTATGTGGGGAAGGAATTCTCTGGCTTCGGGATTGATGCGGTCTCTCTGATTGCAGGACCATACAGACTCCTGATTCAGCTGGAAATACTCACTGTCCACTGTACCATAAGCCATGGCACCAAAAGAGCCGTTCCCAAGAGGCAGCGCCTGTGTAAAGATCCGGGGATCGGCAGGGCTGTCGAAGACCAGGCGTTTACAATCTATATTATTCATAGTATCCTCTTTTCTGGCGCATTCGCTGCGCCAATAATGGCAGGCCTGGAACGCAGTTTCAGATTTTTCTCTTTCATGGAGCATCTGCTGCGCCAATAGTGGTAGTTTTGGAACGCGGCTCCAGGGTTTTCAAAAAAACTATAGCCTTCGCTGAATTCGCTGTCAAGCGGTGCTTTCTATTGAAGACACAGGGTATCTCTGTTACAATAAATGAGAAGCAGAAAAATGTTGCCGGGAATTTTTCTGCGGCACAAAGGAAAACCAGCAGCAAGCTGCAATTCAGATCTGTTGTTTCTGGCACGGCAGGTGCGCCGGAATAAAGGAAAGTATGAAAGCTGCGCTTTCATATCTACCTTTATGACGCAGTAAATGCGTCATGCAGAGGAAAGTTTGAAGCTGCGTTTCAAATCTACCACTATTGGCGCAGTGAATGCGCCATGCAGAGGAAAGTTTGAAGCTGCGTATCAAATCAGCCATTATCAGCGTAGTAAAAGCGCCATGAAAGGGGAAAAAATGAAAGAAAAGATCAAAGTTACGGATTATGCAAAAATTATTACAGAGATGCTTCCAAAAGGAATTCTGCTGAATACCAACGGCGACAAATTCAATTCCATGGTGATCGGCTGGGGAAATCTCGGCACATTGTGGGGAAGGCCGACATTTCTTGTCTATGTTCGGCAGAGCCGGTATACCAAAAGTCAGCTGGACAAGACAGGGGAGTTTTCGATCAGTTCTCCACTGGAAAAGACGATGCCTCTGATTTCAAAGGTCTGCGGTTCCATGTCCGGACGGGATATAGACAAAGTGAAAGAAGCGGGCCTTACCCTGGAAGAGCCGGAAATCATCCGTACACCGGGCGTCAGAGAGTATCCGCTTACGCTGGAGTGTAAAATTCTGTATTCTCAGGACCAGGACCTTGCAAAGATTCCGGAAGATATCCGGGAGAGAATGTATCCTCAGGATGTTCCCGGAACGGAGCCCATGGCCAACCGGGATTTCCATACCATGTATGTGGGAGAGATCGTGGATGCTTACCTGATCAGATAAAAGTAAACATGATTTCCGGCAGAATAGCATAGACGGGCGAAAGTTTCCTGAATTAAAAATAATCAAAAATTGACTGAATTGCGTCCGTAATATTAACGATATCATTGAACGAAAGGGTATCTTTGCGCAGAAACCCTCTGTAATGAAAGTCCATCAGCTTCATCTGTTCGCATAGTACAGTTCCTTTTGTTTTAGACGTCTGAAAGCTTATATGAAGAGGATCATCCGGGTCCTGGGATACAATTGGACAGACGATCGCCTGTTCCGTAAGGTTGAAAAAATCTTTACTTACCACTAATACAGGCTGTTTCAGATTTTCTACTTTAAGAATATCACCTTGTCTGATCGGAAGCATTACCAGAACTCCCTTCCTGCAGGCTTTCCCCAGTCAAATTCCTGGTAAGCCCCCAGTTTTCCTGCATATTCTTCTGCTCTTTCTTCAAGCGTTTTGTGCCGGAACTGTTTACGGATTATGATATCTCCATTTAAGACAAAGATTTCTAATGGATCAGAAGG
>CACZPF010000312.1 GCA_902782975.1 uncultured Lachnospiraceae bacterium | reverse complement strand
TGTTCTGAAGAGAGGTAAGGAATGATTGAAGTCGGCAGAAAGCAGACACTTGCAGTAATAAAAAAAGTAGATTTCGGAGTTTATCTTGGGGAATCTGCGGATTCGCCAAGGGAGGAGCAGGTCCTGCTTCCTAAAAGCCAGATACCTGAGAATATCAGGGTGGGAGAAAATCTGAATGTATTTATTTACAGGGATTCCAGCGACCGGCTGATCGCCACAGTGAAAGAGCCTCTTCTGGAAGTTGGAAAAACAGCCCTTCTTACCGTGAAGCAGGTGACAAAGATCGGTGCTTTTCTGGACTGGGGACTGGAAAAGGATCTTCTGCTTCCGTACAGGGAACAGACGGTCCAGGTAAAGGAAGAAGATCAGGTTCTCTGTGCTCTTTATGTAGATAAAAGCGGCAGACTCTGCGCCACCATGAAGCTTTATCATTATCTTTCCACCCGGCCTCCCTATTCCGTAGGGGATGAGGTAAAAGGGCGTGTCTATGAGATCAGCCGGAATTTCGGTGTGTTTGTGGCGGTGGATGATAAATATTCCGCCCTGATCCCTGCGGCAGAGGTGAAGCATGCGTACACGCCGGGAGAGGTTCTGTCTCTTCGCGTCACAGATGTCAAGGAAGACGGCAAGATGAATGTCAGTGACAGGCAGAAAGCCTATCTTCAGCTGGGTGCGGACGGCGAAGCCATCCTCCGGGAACTTGAAAAACAGGGAGGAAGCATTCCTTTTGATGACAAGTCGGATCCGGAGAAAATTAAAGAAGTGTTCGGAATCAGCAAAGCAGCCTTTAAGAGAGCACTTGGCCATCTTTATAAAGATGGAAGAGTAGAATTGATGGAAGGATGTACGATCCTGAAAAAAAGAAATTAATCGATCGTAACGAAAAAATGAGAAAAAGGGCCGGAAGGCCCTTTTTTAATCGGCCGGTGAATAGTAATCATCTTTGGATGGATAAGTACCGTCATGGCGGTTGGGTGTTGGCTCATCAGGCGGAAATGTGGTATACTCAGGAGGAGATGCCATGGCAGCACATGCAGCCTGGCGCAAGTCCGGCAGGTGCCGTACTTAGATTGACAGTTGAGAAACAGGGGAGAGGTTTGAATCCAGGTTTTCTAAGAGGGAGGTGCGTATGGGGGATTTGAAGTTTGCCCACCTTCATTGCCATACAGAATACAGTTTGCTTGACGGGTCCAACAAGATCAAAGAGTATGTGGCCCGTGTGAAGGAGCTGGGCATGGACAGTGCTGCCATTACGGATCACGGAGTCATGTACGGGGTGATCGATTTTTACCGGGCGGCAAAAGCGGAGGGGATCAATCCCATTCTGGGGTGTGAAGTTTATGTGGCACCGGGTTCCCGGTTCGACCGGGAGACCGGGTCCGGGGATGGCAGGTATTATCATCTTGTCCTTCTGGCGGAGAATAATACCGGATACAGCAATCTGATGAAGATCGTTTCCCGCGGGTTTGTGGAAGGGTTTTATTACCGCCCCCGGGTGGATATGGAAGTTCTGCGGGAATTCCATGAGGGGATCATCGCTCTTTCGGCATGTCTTGCCGGGGAGGTTGCCCGGAATCTGGCACGCGGGATGTATGAGGAAGCAAAGGCGGCGGCTCTCAGGCATCTGGACATTTTCGGGAAGGACCATTATTATCTGGAAATGCAGGATCGCGGGATCCCGGAGCAGAGGATCGTCAACCAGGGGCTGATGCGGCTTCATGAGGAGACCGGTATTGATCTGGTCGCGACAAATGATATTCATTATACGATGGAAACGGATGCGGAACCTCATGATATTCTTCTGTGTCTGCAGACTGGCAAAAAGCTGGCAGATGAAGACAGGATGCGCTACGAAGGCGGCCAGTACTATGTGAAATCGCCGGAGGAGATGGCGGAGATTTTTCCCTATGCACCGGAAGCGCTTGCCAATACGCAGAAGATCGCCGACCGCTGTCATGTGGAGATCGAATTTGGCGTGACCAAGCTGCCGCGTTTTGATGTGCCGGATGGATATACAGCCTGGGAATATCTGAACATGCTTTGTAAAAAAGGCCTGAAGGAACGATACGATCCGGTGACGAAAGAACTGGAGGAGCGGCTGGATTATGAGCTGACGACCATCAAAAATATGGGCTATGTGGATTATTTCCTGATCGTGTGGGACTTTATCCGGTATGCCCGGGATCATGACATTATGGTCGGCCCCGGCCGGGGCAGTGCCGCAGGTTCTCTGGTGGCCTATACACTGGGAATTACAAAGCTGGACCCTATCCGGTATGATCTTCTCTTTGAACGGTTTCTTAATCCGGAGCGTGTGTCCATGCCGGATATTGACGTGGATTTCTGCTTTGAACGGAGGCAGGAGGTCAT
>CACZPF010000311.1 GCA_902782975.1 uncultured Lachnospiraceae bacterium | reverse complement strand
CCCTTGCGGGGCGGGTCTACAACGATCACATCTGCAGAGATCCCTTCTTTTTTGTAAAGAGCCGGCAGCACTTCTTCCGCCTTGCCGACATAAAATTCCGTATTGGACATGCCGTTCAGGGCTGCATTTTCTCTGGCATTTTCGATAGCCTGCGGTATGATCTCTATTCCCCGGACAAATCGTGCCTTCTGCGCCAGAAAGAGGGAAATGGTACCGATCCCGCAGTAAAGATCCCAGACATTTTCTGAACCGGTAAGATCTGCATAGTCCAGAACCTTCTGATATAACTTTTCCGTCATATAAGGAAATAAATAAAAAAAGGAAAGCGGAGAAATATGGTAAGAGATCGGGCCGATCCTGTCTGTAAGGTATGGCCTGCCCCACAAAACAAGAAGTTCTTCACCAAGGATCACATTGGTATTCTTCTGATTTACGTTGACAGAGACACTCACAAGTCCCGGAATTTCCTGAAGGGAGGAAACAAGTTCGCCGCTGTGCGGCATCTTCCTCCCGTTCATCACCAGGCACACCATCAGTTCTCCCGTATAGAACCCATGTCGTATGAGAACATGACGGACAAGCCCCGTGCCTGTCGCTTCATTATATGGCTTAATGCCAAACCTCTCCATGTGGGCAATGACCCGGTCCAGCACTTCCTTGTTTTCCGGAACACCAAGAAGGCAGTCACGGTTTTCGATAATGCTGTGCGTCCGGCCGGCATAAAAACCGGCGATGATACGCCCCTCTTTATTCATTCCTACCGGAAACTGGGCTTTATTTCTGTAATGCAGCGGATTTTCCATACCTACGACAGGCTCTATGGCAAGATCTTTGAATCCGCCGATACGTTCCAGATTTCCACGTACTTTATCTTCCTTAAAAGACAGCTGTCTTTCATAAGAAAGGCTCTGCAGCTGGCATCCGCCGCATTTTTGAGCCACAGGACACAGAGGGTCCGTACGAAAAGGAGAAGCTTCCAGAATTTCAAGAAGCTTCCCGTAACCAAAACTCTTTTTTGATTTCATGATCAGGGCTCTGATCAGATCCCCTGGAACCGTATCTTTGACAAATACAGTAAAACCGCCGGTTTTTCCGATGCCCTGTCCATCCACGCCCATATCTTCGATCCGGACTGTGACCTCATCATTTTTTTCATAACTCATATGATCAGAAATCTCCCGTTCTTCTTAAATTGGAATCAAAGAACCTGTTAAAACCGATCCATTCTCTGTTTGTCTTATCGGCCGTAAAGGCCTCCGTCAGCGTTTCCATTTTTGCGTCTGCATTATCGGCAAGGTTAAGTGCTACAGCTTCGCAGAGAGCAGGCTTTTTGGGTGAACCGTATTCCAGTTCTCCATGATGGGCAAGAATGCAGTGGACCAGTTCATTTCTCAGATTTTCCGGGAAATCCCCGATCGCGGCAGTCCGTTCGTAAATGATCTGCGCGCCGATTACAATATGGCCTACCAGCTGGCCTTCATCCGTATAATCATTTAACGGGAAGTCCGAAAGTTCCCGGGTTTTTCCAATATCATGAAGAAGCGCCGCCGTGATCAGAATGTCCCGGTTCAGGATGGGGTATGCTCCCGCCATATAATCACAGAACCTGGTTACACTGACCGTATGCTCCAGAAGGCCGCCCATAAATCCGTGATGCACACTCTTTGCCGCGGAATGTTCAATAAAGGCTTTCTGAAAATCCTCATCCTCCCGGAAAAGGCTGTTGAGAAGCCTGGTAAGAAAAGGATTATGAACGCTGTCCACAAAGGAAAGCAGGGCAACATACATATCCTCTACACTTTTTTCGCTTACCGGCACATAGTCTGAGGGAATATATTCCCCCTCCTGGGCTTTTCTTGCTCTTTTGATGCTGATCTGCAGATTTCCGGCGAAATTTGTCACATCCCCCATGATCTCAACATAGTCCATGGCATCAAAATCCTCGATCCCATGAGAATTCAGATCCCAGATCTTCCCGTCCAGAGCCCCTGTCTTATCCTGCAGAATAACATTTTCGTAAGGCTTTCCGTTTTTCGTCATTGCCTGTGTCTTCTGTCTGCAAAGATAGATGCCGTTGATCCGGTCGCCTTCTTTTATCTCATTGATATATCGCATATTTTATAAACTCCATTCTGATTTATACACTTTATTCTTTCCAATGTAACAAATTTATTGTAAAATGTAAAGGAAGGAATCATTCGATTCTATCAAAAACGAAAAAACGATTTCAGGAGTGAGTATGAACAACAAAGCGTATCGTTCATTGGAATTTTACAAGATCATAGAGCAGCTGACAGAAAAGGCATCGACGCCTATGGGGAAAGCTCTTTGCAGAGATACGGAGCCTCTTACGGACCTTGATGCGATCTCTCTTATGCAGACCCAGACAGCCGATGCCGTTTCCCGCATTTTTAAAAAAGGCCGTCTGAGCTTTGGCGGCGTACGGGATGTCCGGGATTCTCTAAAGCGCCTGGATGTTGGTGGTACATTAAATATCCCGGAACTCATGTCTATCGCTACTTTACTTGAAAATGTAAACAAGGCAAAGCAATATGCAAGGAGCGAAAAGACCGACGTGCCGGCGGATTCCCTGGATGGAATGTTCGACAGTCTCGAGCCGCTCACAAGGCTCTCGATGGAGATCCGCCGCTGCATTCTCTCTGAGGACGAGATCAGTGACGACGCAAGTCCCACCCTCCGCTCCATCCGGCGAAGCATCAAGCTTGCCAGCGACCGTATCCATACCCAGCTGATCTCCATGGTAAACGGCAGTGCCCGGACCTACCTGCAGGATGCCGTGATCACCATGCGTGACGGACGCTACTGTATTCCCGTAAAGGCCGAGTACAAAAACCAGGTGGCGGGCATGATCCACGACCAGTCCTCCACCGGATCCACTTTATTCATCGAGCCGATGGCAGTTGTCCGTCTCAATAATGAGATCCGGGAGCTGGAATTAAACGAACAGAAAGAGATCGAAGTCATTCTGGCGTCCTTAAGCGAACAGACAGCTGCCTGCAGAGATACGATCCAGAGCGATCTTATGATTCTGATCGACCTTGATTATATCTTCGCAAGAGCTGCTCTGGCTGTGGAGATGAATGCCTCGCAGCCTGTTTTTAACGAAGAAGGACGTATCCGGCTCAAAAAAGCCCGCCATCCTCTGATCGATAAAAAGAAGGTCGTCCCCATCGATATCCGTCTGGGAGATGATTTTGACCTGCTGGTGATCACCGGTCCCAATACCGGCGGCAAGACGGTTTCACTGAAAACGGTCGGCCTTCTGACCCTTATGGGGCAGGCAGGGCTGCATATCCCCGCCGGCGACCGGAGCGAGCTGGCCGTATTTACAGAGGTATATGCTGATATAGGGGACGAGCAGAGTATCGAGCAGTCCCTCAGCACTTTTTCATCCCATATGACGAATGTCGTGTCGTTTCTCGAAAAGGCGGATGATCAGTCCCTTGTCCTGTTTGATGAACTGGGAGCCGGCACAGATCCCACCGAGGGCGCTGCCCTGGCCATTTCCATTCTCTCCTACCTGCATCAGCAGGGGATCAGAACCATGGCTACCACCCATTACAGCGAACTGAAGGTGTATGCGCTTTCCACGCCGGGTGTTGTTAACGGCAGCTGCGAATTTAATGTGGAAACACTCCGCCCCACCTACCGTCTTCTCATAGGAATTCCCGGAAAGAGTAATGCCTTTGCCATTTCCAGAAGGCTTGGACTCCCGGAATTTATCATCGAGAAAGCAAAAGAACAGATCAGTGAGCAGGACGAATCCTTCGAAGATGTTCTCTCCTCTCTGGAGCAGAACCGGATCCAGACGGAAAACGAGCGGCAGGAAGCAGAACGCCTGCGCGAAGAGCTGGAGCGTACAAAGAAGGAGATCGACAGGCAGAAGGCCCGTCTGGAAGCGCAGAAGGACCACATCCTGCGGGAAGCAAACGAAAAGGCCCACAAGATCCTGGCGGAAACCAAGGAGTATGCGGACCAGACCATGAAGCTGTATCATAAGTTCCAGAAGGATCACGTAGATACAGCTGCTGTGGAACGGGAGCGGCAGAATCTGCGCATGCGTATGAATAACGCCCAGCAGGGCATGATCGAGCCGATGCGGACAGAAAAGCCCAAAAAGGAATTAAAACCAGAAGACCTGCATCTGGGAGATGCGGTAAGAGTTGTCAGCATGAATCTTAAAGGAACGGTTTCCAGCCGTCCGGATTCCAGAGGATATCTTTTTGTACAGACGGGGATCATACGCTCAAAGGTCCATATTTCCGACCTGGAGCCTGCGGAGGATAAAGAATCGCCCGCCATCCTCAAAAAAACAGGAGCCGGAAAGATCCGCATGTCGAAATCTGCCGGCATTTCCACAGAAATCAATCTTATCGGAAAGACAGTAGATGAAGCGATCTCCGAACTGGATAAATATCTGGATGACGCGTATATCGCCCATCTTAAGAGTGTACGTGTCGTACACGGGAAAGGCACCGGCGCACTCAGGACCGGTGTCCATAACTATCTGAAGCGCCAGAAGCATGTAGCTTCGTTCCGGCTCGGTGAATTTGGCGAAGGAGATGCGGGGGTGACGATCGTCGAATTCAAACAATAAATCCTGCTTTTTTATATACCGTTTAATACATCTTTGTACATCACTTAAGGAGGCTGCTGCAGGGTATGACTGCTAAACAACGGATTCTGATCGTCGATGATGATAATAATATTGCAGAACTGATCGCACTGTATCTGACCAAGGAATGTTATGAGACGAAAATTGTTAACGACGGGATAAAAGCGCTGGAAGCGTTCAAATCATTTGCTCCCGACCTGATTCTTCTGGACCTTATGCTCCCCGGGGTGGACGGGTATCAGGTATGCCGGGATATCCGGCATACCTCCAATATACCGATCATCATGCTATCTGCAAAATCCGAAACTTTTGATAAAGTGCTGGGACTGGAGCTTGGCGCTGATGATTACATCAGCAAGCCTTTCGACACCAAAGAACTTGTAGCAAGAGTCCGGGCTGTTCTCCGGCGCTTTCAGCTGCCATCTCCGGCAAATTCAGGTGGAAAAAGTGTCAGCTATCCGGATCTTACGATCAATCTGAGCTATT
>CACZPF010000310.1 GCA_902782975.1 uncultured Lachnospiraceae bacterium | reverse complement strand
GTCCGACGGCGCAAGGGAGAAACATGTACCGGTCGTGACCCGGGATGGAAATCTGGTAACGGTAAAAGTTGGGGAAGCGGAGCATCCGATGCTGGAGGGTCATCATATTGAGTGGATCATTCTGGAGACAGATCAGGGATTCCACAAAAAAGACCTTGCCGTGGACGGTAAACCGGAAGCAGTTTTTGCTCTGACCGAGGGAGAGACCCCGAAAGCCGCATACGAAAGCTGCAATCTCCACGGGATCTGGGAAGCGGTTCTGTAAGAGTTGTTTTTTTGTTTAGTTTGTATTTATGCTGGCTTGTATTTCTATTGGTTCGTATTAAAATTCATCAGCAGCTGCCCTCTATGAGAGGTAAGACCATTTGGTCCTGAGTTCATAGAGGGCAGTTTTTGTCATAAATGATAGTCATAAATGAATAAAGTGCTTGCTATTTGGAATAAAAGATGTAAAAATGACTCTTATCAACATAAAGGAAGGGCCGGAAAATGATTTATTTAATGAGATATCTGAAGCGCAATGCCCATCTGGTGGTGATCATTATAGCGCTTCTTTTTTTGCAGGCATACTGTGATCTTGCGCTGCCGGGGTATACATCAAGAATCATCAATATCGGTATACAGCAGCATGGCATAGAGGACGGAGTGCCGGAGACGATCAGGACTTCTTCCATGGAAGATCTGATGGTCTTTATGCGTGAAGAACAGGCCTCTGAAGTTCTTTCCTTCTATGAGCAGGATGGGGACAGCTTCATCCTGAGGAGTCACATTTCTGCCGATGAACGGACGGAACTGGAAAGACTTCTTCAAAAGCCCATGCTCTTTGTGACCGGGGTTAAAAACGGCGGCGAAGGAAGCCTTTTAATGTCTGAAATGACTGCGGCAGAAGAGAGCGTTCCGGAAGAGGCATCGGACGTTCCGGAAGAGGCATCGGACGTTCCGGAAGAGGCGACGAGCGGTTCAGAAGAGATGTCGGGCGTTCCGGAAGAGGCATCGAGCGCTCCGAAAGAGGTTTCTGCCGGCGGTCCGGCTGAAGATTCCTGGATGAACGGCGCTCAGATGAACATCAGCATGGATGCGCTGAAAAAGATGCCGAAGGCTGTCCTTCTTCCTATGCTGGAAAAGATGGATGGGATGCTTGACAAAATGCCGGAATCCATTATAAGCCAGGCTGCGGTTTCCTATGTATATCAGGAGTATCAGGAAGCAGGGATGGATGTCGATGCCCTGCAGCTTAAATTTATCCTGACAGCCGGTCTTAAAATGATCCTGATGGCACTGCTTGTCATGGCTGCCGCGGTCCTGGTCACCTTTTTTTCATCGAGAGTTGCAGCAGGTCTCGGGCATGACCTGCGAAGCAGTGTCTATCAGAAGGTGATCGGTTTTTCCAGCCGCGAGTATCATAAATTTTCTACGGCCTCTCTCATTACCCGCTGTACGAATGACGTGCAGCAGGTGCAGTTCATGATGGTCATGATGTTCCGGATCGTTCTGTATGCGCCGATCATCGGCATCGGCGGCCTTATCAGGGTCCTGAGGACCGATTCGTCCATGACCTGGATCCTGGGGCTTGCGATCCTTCTCATTCTGGTGGTGATCGGTATGCTCTTTCTGATCGCCATGCCCCGGTTTGTGAAGCTGCAGTCCCTGATCGACAGGCTGAATCTGGTCACCCGGGAAATTTTAAACGGAATTCCCGTGATCCGTGCCTTCAGCCGCGAAAAGCATGAGGAAGATCGGTTTGAGGATGCCAATATCACCCTGACCAGGACAAATCTTTTCGTGAACCGGTGCATGACCTTTATGATGCCGGTGATGATGCTGATCATGAATGGTGTCACCGTACTGATCATGTACAACGGGGCACTGGGCGTTGAAAAGGGAACCATGCAGGTCGGCAATATGATGGCCTTTATCCAGTATGCGATGCAGGTCATCATGGCTTTTCTTATGATCACCGCCATGTCCATTATGCTTCCGCGGGCGAACGTGGCAGCAGGCCGTATCCGTGATGTGCTGCAGAGCACGGCTTCCATACTGGATCCGGAGATACCGGTCAGGCCGACAGCAGATCAAAAAGGATATGTGGAATTTGACCATGTTTCCTTTGCCTATCCGGAAGCAGGAGAGAATGTTCTGACGGATATCAGCTTTACGGCAGGTCCCGGTGAAACAGTGGCTGTGATCGGAAGTACCGGGAGCGGTAAAAGTACCCTGGTCAATCTGATCCCCCGGTTCTATGATGTGACAGAAGGCGTCGTCCGGGTGGATGGTGTGGATGTCCGCTGCATGGCACAGAAGGATCTTCGCGGACGGATCGGGTATGTGCCCCAGAAAGGGGTCCTTTTCTCGGGAACCATCGCATCCAATATCTGCTATGCGGACGAGAACATTTCCGAGGATCGGATGAAGGCGGCTGCGGAAGTGGCGCAGGCTTCTGACTTTATAGAAGAAAAGCCCTCCGGATATGCTTCGCCGATCGCGCAGGGAGGATCCAATGTTTCCGGGGGCCAGAAACAGAGACTTTCTATTGCCAGAGCGGTCGTTAAGGAACCGGAGATCTATATTTTTGATGACAGCTTTTCGGCACTGGATTTTAAAACTGATAAGAATCTTCGGCAGGCCCTGAAAGAGTATACCAGGGATGCAGCCGTCATCATCGTGGCTCAGCGGATCAGTACGATCCTTCAGGCGGACAGGATCCTGGTGCTGGATGAGGGACATCTGGCCGGATGCGGAACCCACAGACAACTCATGGAATCCTGTGAAGTATACAGGCAGATCGCCATGTCCCAGCTTTCGGAGGAGGAACTTGCATGAGCGAAAACGACAACAAAAGACGCCGTATGGGCGGGCCGGGGATGCGCCCGGTGGAGAAAGCCAAGGATTTTCGCGGAGCGATGAAAAAGCTGCTTCATTATATGAAACGTTATCAGATCCGGTTTATCCTGATGATTATTTTCGCTATGGCCGGAACTGTTTTTACGATCGTAGGGCCAAAGATCCTGGGCGGAGCAACGACAGAACTGTTTAACGGGCTCGTGGCCAAGATCAATGGCACCGGATCCATCAATTTTGCCAGGATCACCCGGATCCTTCTGCAGGTGATGATCCTGTATGCTGTCAGTTCCCTTCTTTCGCTGATCCAGGGATTTATTATGACCGGCATTTCCAACGACGTGACGTACAGTCTTCGAAGAGATATCTCCCGGAAGATCACCCGGCTTCCGATGAAGTATTTTGAGAGCCGCACGACGGGAGAAATCCTTTCCAGGGTGACCAACGATGTGGATACACTGCAGATGAGCCTGAACCAGAGTGTGACCCAGCTGGTCACATCTGTAACATCCATGATCGGTGTGCTGATCATGATGCTTTCCATCAACGTCTGGATGACGCTGGTGGGGGTGCTGGTCCTGCCGGTCTCCATGGTGATCGTGGCCAATGTGATGAAGCATTCCCAGAAATATTTTGCTGCACAGCAGAAATATCTTGGCAGTGTTAACGGTCAGATCGAAGAAAACTTCGGAGGGCATCTTGTTGTAAAGGCTTTCAACCGGGAAGAAAAGGTCCTGGAGGAATTTGAAGCGGATAATGAAAAACTCTATGAGTCGGCCTGGAAGTCCCAGTTCTTTTCCGGAATGATGATGCCCATCATGGGATTTGTGGGCAACCTGGGATACGTGCTGGTGGCCCTGCTGGGCGGGATTTTTGTCATCCGCGGGTCCATACAGGTCGGCGACATCCAGTCGTTTTTCCAGTATATCCGGAGTTTTACCCAGCCGGTGCAGCAGATCGCGCAGGTGACAAACCTTCTGCAGTCTTCCGCGGCAGCTTCCGAGCGGG
>CACZPF010000309.1 GCA_902782975.1 uncultured Lachnospiraceae bacterium | reverse complement strand
GGTTGCAGAAGTACCATTGCTACCTGCAGCAGAAGTACCGCTGGCATCGGCTGCGGAAGTTCCGGAAGAATTTGTGGAAGTACCGCTGACCGCGTTCAGTGCATCCTTCGCCAGGATGATGCTGGAGGAACTCTCTGCTCCCGCAGGAACAGATATTGTGGTAAGAACAAGGAGAGCACTGACAGAAGCGGCGGTAATCTTTCTTATTAAAGATAATTTTGTTGAAGATATTTTTTTCATAACAAAACCTCCTGGCATGAGCTTTTATCAGGTAATTGAGAAATTCAATCTATGCACACGTCTTGCAATCGACTATGTGCTTTTATACGGAAAATTCCTTTTCCAGTTTTTCTTCCCAATGGCTGCGGTTGTAGTAGACCAGCATGATGATGCTGCACACCAGCCATCCGAGAGGATAGCCGAGAGCCACCGGATATATGGAACTGGTAATATGGGTCGCTGTGAACAGATAGATCTGCCGGAACAGGACGAAAGAAAACAGCATGATCAGCATGGGCGCTTTGGTATCGCCGATACCGCGGAGGGTGCCGGCCAGTACCTGGTTAAAGCATACCACAAAATCCAGCGGACCGATCACTCTTAAGAAGAGGGTTCCAAAATATAAAACATCCGGATTCCGGTTAAACAGGCCGATGGCATTGGGTGCCAGAATAAACAGAACGGCACTGATAAGTACCGTGATCACGATAGAGATGGACAGCGCGATCTTCACACATTGACGGACCCGGTCATATCGGCGGGCGCCCGCGTTTTGTCCCACAAAGGTCGTGACAGCAAGCCCGATACTGAAAACAGGAAGAATGGTGAAGGCATCGATACGCTGATAGGCGCCCCATCCTGCGGTGCTGGCGGCACCGAATCCGTTTATATAGCTCTGGACAAACACATTGGAAAACGAAGTCAGCGCCATCTGTATTCCTGCAGGAAGCCCTATGAGGACGATCTTTTTCAGCATGAAGGGATCGATTTTCAATTCCATAACGCTGAGATGATAGATCTCATGACTTTTAAATAATACGATAAAAACAAGAATTGTTGCCAGAAACTGGGACAGGATGGTGGCATAGGCGACTCCGGCAACACCCATCCGGAAGTATATGACAAACAACAGGTCCAGGATGATATTTGTTATGGAGGAAAAGATCAGAAAATACAAAGGCCTCCGGGAATCACCGACCGCACGAAGGATGCCGGACCCCATGTTATAGAACATAAGACCCAGAATGCCCGAAAAATAGATCCGGAGATATACAACTGCCTCTCCGGCAACCTCAGGCGGTGTCTGCATAAAACGAACCAGATAGGGCGAGATCCATATGCCGAGAAAGGTCAGGAAAACTCCCAGAAATAAGGTGGCCATAATGGCTGTATGGACAGACTTACGGAGGGCCGATTCATTTCTCGCCCCGAAGAACTGTGAGATGGCGACACCGGCTCCGGTAGAGAAGCCGAGAAACATGCCGATCAGCGTATTGATGGCGGGCATATTGGAAGTGACGGCGCCAAGAGCTTCGGGACCTACAAAGTTGCCGACAACAACGCTGTCTACGGTATTATATAACTGTTGAAAAAGATTTCCGGCCAGAAGAGGCAGGGCAAACAAAACAAGCTGCTTCCAGATGGTGCCCTGTGTCATGTCTGTAACTTTTCTGGCAGTTCGCTGGTGAGATACCTGCTGTTTGCCGGGGCCGGATGAAGATGCTGCGGCAGCAGAATTGGAACGGAATTTCAAAATGATTCCCCCTCATAACCCCATCATGTATAGTCAGCGGCGGTCTGCTGCTATGGACACCATGCAGTGTTTTTCGCCGCTGACTTAATACTATACTTTTTACAGGAGGCTTGCAAGTATTTTATCGTGCAGGAAAGAGCCATCCTCTGGTCCGTGTTCAGATCCCGGCAGGGCAGTAAAGATTTTGCTGCCCGGTCAGCGTCTGGACAGCCACCGGAGGATGGCTCTTTCAGGTATGCTTTCAATAGATGATGATAGCTGTTCCGGCCTGGATGTTGTTGTAAATTGTCTCCGCTGCATAGTAGGGAAGATTTACACATCCGTGGGATCCGCTGTACTGGTAGATATTCCCGCCAAAGGAACCGCGCCAGGTAGCATCGTGCATCCCCTGCCCTTCGTGGAAGGGCATCCAGTAAGTGACCGGAGTTTCGTAACCGCCGTTGGCATCGGCGCCTCGAAGAACAGAAGGGCTTTCCTTATAAGCCAGTGGATAACATCCGGTTGAGGTTACAGTACCAGTGGAAGCATTGCCGGTAACCACATCACTTTCAAAGAACAGCTGGTGATTTTTATAGAACCACAGGTGCTGGGCGTAAATACTGATTTCCACGTAGGTTCCGTTCAGATCATTGTAGCCGTCCCGGCCAAGGAAAAATGGATTCCCGTAACTGTTTGAATAATAATAGACCGGTTCACGGGTAACGGGCGTGTTGGATAAAATGTCTGCAGTAAGCTGTTCTGCTTCTGCATCCTGATTTACCGTATAACCATATTCATTGATCGAACCCGGGAAGGAGATGGTATCTCCATAAGTTGTCGTAAATAGCCGGTCCATATATCTGGTATTCCACCGCCCGGCCAGTTCTTCCACATAGGAGCGGACAGCTTCGCCAGAAATCGTACCGTTTTCCAGGTTGATCCATTCCCTGATCACCGGCCAGCCGAGAACCTGTGTCTGTGTCCCGAAGGTATAGGTGATCTGCGCGTGACAATAGCTGTTGTAGGTGGATGCAAGAAAATTTAAAGAAGCATCTTCCTTTGTGACGGCGGGCTTCAGATAGATTTCTTCCGGGATCTCATAGGAAACTTCTGCCGGAGGGAGATCTCCGTCGGCGGCCATGTCCAGCTGGATGCGCACCAGATTCTGCAGGACGGCATCATCAAATTCCGTTCCGTAAGTTTCGGGAATAATGGCGTAGCTGCCGGAAGCGTCGTCAAAGACCATCTGTGCGTCCTGGCTCGCGATCCTGGGAGAGGAAAGGGTGGAAGCATTGACGGCCGACAGGAATTGCTGTTCGTCTACTGTGACAGGAATTTCTACGGAAAAGGTCGTTCCATAAAAAAGACTCTTTACCAGCTGTTCAAGACCGCTCCGCTGAATAGAACGTGCTTCCGAGAGAAGTTCGAGCTGTACCTGTTCATTGATCGTATAGCCGAAATCCGGAAGAGCTCCTGTAAGCACCGGTGTGTCTCCTTCCTTCAGCGTAAACGAGGAACGTCCGAATTCGTCTTTAAGAAGCGCCAGCACTTCATCCGGCGTCTGTCCGGATACATCCAGACCGTTGATGGTCGTCTGGTTAAAAAATGTATCCGTGTCTGCCTGCAGTTTAAGATAGATTCCGGTGCCGCCGCTGCCGGCAGCCAGAAGTGCAGCGAGTGAGATGATAATACCCTTCCACATTTTATTTCCCCTTTTTTGTTTCATTATACATATATTTCCCCCTTATACCCTGGACAACGGCATGTCCGTTCAGGCGGCGTTATCGTCGCCGTTCGAAAAAAAGTCAAATAGAAGTCCGGGGTAGAAAAAATTGTAACATGATGTTATAATTAAGGCAATACTTTTTTAAGGAATCAACGATCATGTCAATGTTTCCTTAATTATACGCTCTACGATTCGAGGATATGTAAAATGCTTTTTAACTCTTTCCCGTTTCTTGTTTTTTTTCCGGTAACATTACTGGTTTATTTTATTTTGCCGAAATTTAAAATGGTGCGGACGCTCTGGCTTCTGGCAGCCAGTTACTTTTTCTATATGAGCTGGAATCCGGTATATGGTCTGCTGCTCCTTTTCTGTACGCTGGTCACTTATCTTGGGGCCATAATGATCCAGCACATACGGGATAAACAGACGCTTCGCAGGATCATAGTAAAGCAGCTTGCCGATGATGACAGGGTGAATGAACGATTTACGGCAGAGATACCGGAAGGAACAGCCGGTAAAAAATTCATTCTGTTTATGACACTGCTGATCGTCTTTGCCCTTTTGTGCTATTTCAAATATGCGAATTTTCTGGGGACAAATCTGAACAGGCTTTTTGACCGGACCGGGCTTGAGGTACGGATCCCTTCCTTTGATGTTGTCCTTCCGGTCGGTATTTCGTTTTTTACTTTCCAGGCGGCAGGGTATCTGATCGATGTATATAGAGGGGATACGATCGCCGAAAAAAATTTTTTTCGTTATGCACTTTTCGTATCCTTTTTCCCGCAGCTTGTGGCAGGGCCGATCGAGAGGAGCCGTTCCCTGCTGAAGCAGCTGAACAAGATCCACTGGTTCAGTTACGAGAGAGCCAGAGACGGTCTGATGATGATGCTCTGGGGATATTTTCTTAAAATGGTCGTGGCGGACCGGGCTGCCGTATTTGTAAATGCAGTCTACGGTTCCTGGGAAAAACAGAACGGGGCGGTCCTTCTTGTCGCTTCGGTCCTTTTTGCTTTTCAGATCTACGGAGACTTTGGAGGATATTCCATGATCGCAAGAGGTGCTGCGAAGATCATGGGAATCGATCTGATGGATAATTTTGACAGCCCGTATTTTTCGTGCACGACAAAAGAATTCTGGAGACGGTGGCATATTTCCCTGAATACATGGTTCGTGGACTACGTATATATTCCTCTCGGAGGAAGCAAAAAGGGAAAGTTCCGTTCTGCCTTAAATACATTGACCGTGTTTTTCCTAAGCGGAATATGGCATGGCGCCAGCTGGAATTTTGTGATATGGGGTGTGCTGAACGGTCTTTATCAGATTATCGGAGATATCCTTCGGCCTGTCCGTGATTTTTTCAACAGGCTGCTCGGGATAAAGACAGACACGGCGAGCCACTCGATCATCCAGGCGGTCATCACTTTTCTGCTGGTCGATATTTCCTGGGTCTTTTTCAGGTCATCGAGTGTGACGGAAGGAATCGGGATCCTTCAAAGTATCTGTCATGCGGATTTTATAAAAATGTTCTCGACCGGAATCGAGGGGTATGGTCTGAACGGACCGGAACTGAGGCTGCTGTTCCTTGCGATCCTGTTCGTCATGATCATTGACTGCTTTGAAAACAAAGGAATCTCTGTCCGGACCTGGCTGATGACCCAGGGATGGGCCTTCCGGATCCTGGCGGTTTCGTTTTCCATATTGTTTATCGTTATTTTTGGTGTATGGGGAAATGCCTATGATGCCCAGAGCTTTATCTACTTCCAGTTCTAGTAAAACAGAAAAAGAACAAACAAGACCTCATAAGCTTGGAAAAATACTGTGTTTTTTTCTTGCTGCGGCACTGACAGCCGGGAGCATCTATGCGGCTGCCAGGATATTCCGGAAAACAGACAGTGAATATCAGTACGATCCCTTCTTTGAGGATGAGACGGAATATGATGTCCTGTTTTTCGGAAACAGCCATGCACAGTATGCCGTTTCCCCCCTTCAGCTTTACCGGGATTACGGAATTACTTCCTATAATATGGCAAGTCATGGGAACAGCATAGCGGTCAGTTACTGGATGCTGAAGAATGCCATCGAGTATCATAAACCGAAGGTCGCCGTTCTGGATATGTATCTGGTAGACGCAGACACAGTTACGATGAAAAAAGGGCTGGCACATTATACGTTTGACCGTTTCCCCCTGACCCGGACAAAAATGGAAGCCATTCAGGGTATTTTCGGAGATTTTAAGGAACAGCTGGAATTTTACGTTCCTTTCAGTGTATTCCATAATAACTGGTCTTCCTTTACGCTGGACTCTGTGAAAAAAATATGGTCGCCCGCCCCGCGGAACAAGAATAAAGGACAGAAATACGAATCAGATGTGGTACCCGCCTATACCTATCCTGTTCTGGATATTTCGGATACAGAACAAGCCGATTCTACGGGGAAAGAATATGTCCGGAAATTTATCAGTCTCTGCAGGGAGGAGGATATAAAGCCTGTGCTCATTCTGATCCCCTACCCGGCCAGTGAGGAAAAGCAGAGATGGCAGAATTCCGTTCATGCCCTGGCAGAAGAGGAGAACGTGGACTATATTGATCTGTATCACATGAATCTCGTCGATGCGGATACAGATTTTTACGATCCGGATTCACACCTGAATCTGTCGGGTTCCGTTAAGGTGACCGATGCCCTCGGAAAGGAACTGGACAGGCGGTATCATCTGGAGGACCGCAGATCTCAGAAAGAGTACAGCAGCTGGAAGGAATCACTGAAAGCCTGGAACAGGCACCTGGAAAAGAGTCTGTCCGAGCAGACCTGTCTTTCCAATATTCTGGTGTTCCTGTCCTGGCCGGAATTTACAGCGGAGATCGGGATCGATCCCGGCTGCACCGTTCCTTCCTATATAGAAGAGCTCATTCAGCAGTCCCGCAGCCGCATCCGGGATTACAAAAGAAACGAAGAGGAACTGGGGCTGTATCATGAGATCCATCTGAAGATCATGGAAAAAGAATCGGGAGAAACCATCCTGGAAGGCGACTTTGCCGACCAGGGGAAGGGGTTTGTGCTGCTCGAATACAAGGAACCTGCATAGAAGAAAATCTGTGCAGGTTTCTTCGCGTCCGGCTGCTATTCAAAACCCCTTCAAAACATTCGGAACTCCTGTCATTCGAAATTCTTGACAATCCGGGAAGTACTCATTAATATATTACTTTAGTGTGAAGGAGACAATCACCGGATTATCTGTTGACGGAAAGGAGAGAGGAAAGCATGGAAGACTGGAGTAACATAAAGCTTGTCAGAGAGTTCTCCGAGCAGGGCGTGGACTGTTACCGGCTGGACGGCGGCAACTATCTGAACGAATACTATGTAGTTTCGGAAGCGGAAACACGAAAACTGCTGAATACACCGGAGATCGTCGGGTACGAAGTTTATCACTGTATGATTCCGGCTACTGCCCAGATGATGTACTTTTTTAAAGAAAAGAAAAAAGTAACGACTGCCAATATTCTTTCGATCCTTCGGGGGGCGCTGAATTATCCGCTGGAAGAAAGCTGCTACCGGGAGCATATACGGGTCCATGATATCAGTTTTCTGTCGAGTGAGCGGGTCTTCAGCCACGACGAGATCGCGGGATTGGAGATCAAGTACAGTAAGCTTACGATGGTTCCGGGCAGTACTCTGCTGATCGGCGATATTATCGCTTCCGGAGAGACACTGACGCACTGCCTCCGGTATGTTACGGATTTTTACCGGAAGAACGGTGCCGAGCTTCGGAATATTATTATCTTCACCATCGGCGGGACCAAAGGGATCGCGCTCCTTGAAAAGCTGACAAAGGAGATCCGGGAATTCTGGCCCTCTTTTGAAGGATTCATTGCAGTCTATTATGAAGGCGTCTTCAGCTGCTATGAAGATAAAGGTGTATCCGGCATCAACCTTCCGGATGTGGATTTTTACTGGAAAGGCGGGATCATTTCCCCTGAGTTCAGGAGAGAAACGCTTTCCATGCGGGATCCTCTTTTTGAAAAATGCATTATTTATGACGGCGGCGCAAGAAGATATGAGATC
>CACZPF010000308.1 GCA_902782975.1 uncultured Lachnospiraceae bacterium | reverse complement strand
TTGATGATTTCTTCTGGTCGGAAGATCATCAGAAGAATAAGAAGAATGAGAAGGATCTGCCGGATATTTCCGAAGAATCTGCGGAACAGAGACAGAAAAGACATTCTTTTAGCAGGCGTCATGAAAAAGCTGCCGCGGATCCGGTCCCGGAGAATGGTGCTCCGGGCAGAACCTCCGGGAAAAATATGGAAAGCCGGGTGCCTGATAAAAATATTGAAAGCCGGGTACCTGATAAAAATATTGAAAGCCGGGTGCCTGATAAAGATAGGGAAAGCCGGGTACCCGATAAAGATATGGAAAGCCGTGTACCTGGTAAAGATACGAAAGACCGGATGTCCGGTAAAGATACGAAAGACCGGTCTCCGGAGAAACATACAAAAAGCAGGGCAGCGGATCAGCCTTCTAAATCAGAAGTTTTCGTGCCGGTCAATGCTGCAGACATGCGGGATGACAGAGAGGGACGGGATCTGAAGGCGGAACCACGGGGCCAGAAGTATTCCCGGATTAAGGACCTTCTTCCCTGGATCCTGGTCATCTTTCTTGTGGCGGTCGGCAGTGTGGGCGTGGTAGGATATTATCTGAAGCACATGCTGGAAGTGACGGTTGAAGAGCAGACCAGAAGGCTTCTGATCTCCATGCAGAAACAGGAGTCAGAAGAAAGCTCTGCATCTGGAAAAACGGATTTTGCATCTTCAATAGAACTGATCAGCCAGAGAGTAACCACGATCGCACAGGAACTGGAAACATACGACCGCTACGGGGAAGAAGGAAGCCGGTTCCGGTATTATAACGAAGATGGCGATCTCCGCAAAGTCCTGATCTATCCGTCTATTTCTTCTGAGGGGGTCTATGAGGAATATTATTATTGGAATGATATGATGTGTTTCGCCTACATCTGGATGAATGATAAAGAAGATATGTACTACTATCAGGATGGTATGCTGATCCGATGGATCGACCAGGCAGGCGACATACACGATAATGAGACAGATGATACGGATTACGTCTCACGTCAGGATAAATACTGGCTCAATTCCATACTCGAGATGGAATAAGGCCGCGAATGGATCATACGTGCAGGAACCTGTGGGCACACGATTGAATAAGAGGGGTTGAATGACTGGTATAATTGAATTTGCCTACAATTCGAATATCGGAAAGAGAAGAGAGAACAATGAGGATAATTTCTGGTGCTATGGAGATTATCTGCCGGCGATGAACACGGGAACAGCGGGCACGATCGAGGGCAGGACAGATCTCCGGGAACGGCCGGTGTTTGCTGTTTTTGACGGGATGGGCGGCGAAAGCTGCGGGGAGATGGCAGCCTGGCTGTCGGCAGACGCCTTCGGGAAATTCCGCCAGGAGACAGACCCGGAAACGATCCCCCCGGAAGAATATCTCTCGCGGGTGTCCGCCTCGATGAATGATGCCGTATGCCGTTATGCTGCCGGGAACAGGATCGATTCCATGGCGAGTACGGCAGCCATGGCGCTTTTTGTAAAAAAGGGTTTGTGGATCGCCAATCTCGGTGACAGCAGGATCTACAAATTCAGTAAAAACATTCTGGCAAGGGTCTCCGTTGACCATGTGATGGAAGGGTGGGCGTTCGGCAAGCCTCCGATCACACAGTATCTGGGATTTGACGAGGAAGATACGGATCTTTCTCCCTTTATCCGCAAGGTCGACATACAGGAAGGCGACAGGTTCCTTCTGTGTACCGATGGTCTCACGGATATGCTGAAGGAAGAAAGAATACGGGAAATAATGGCGGGCTCAGCGTCCTGCCGGGATGCCGCCGATCAGCTGACGGAAGATTCTCTGCTTGCGGGAGGAAGAGACAATATTACGGTGATGGTACTGGAGGTCAGACACCTCAGGTTATCCGTTATGGACCGGCTGAGAGGTGCCTTCGGTGACAGGATCATGAGCACAGATCAGCCAATCAGAGGATAAGAAGATGAGCAGTAATAATAAAAACAGGATGCAGGATCTGGATTTTGAACAGAATGTTTCTTTTGAAGCTGTCAAAGATATAGATTTTACCAGGAGAGCTGCCCAGAAATTCCGGCAGGTGGTGAGTCTTGACAGTTTTGAAGATGAAGATGCGGATGTGATCTTTCATTATCTTTACAAGGAAATGGAACTGGTCTCTTTCGGTGATTATCTGAGAAGGTATATCTATGAACGTGCAGGCCTTACGGAAAAATTCCAGGAGGTTCCTCAGGAGGTCTACCGGGAGATCGTGATGGATTCTTTTAAGGAGACCTTTACGCCGAAGTCCATGACGCCGACTTCGACCAAGCTTTCATCCCTTGTGAACAACTGGCTGAACCAGGCCTCCGTCAAGCGTGAAACGGTTTTTCTTCTGGGGTTCGGACTGCGGATGACGGTGGAAGACGTTTCAGAGTTTTTGATCCGGGTACTGAGGGAGCAGGATTTTGATTTCCATAATCCGGAGGAAGTGATCTACTGGTACTGCTGCAAAAAACAGCTTGGATACAGCCGTGCCGAGCATTATAAAGAGCTGTACAGATCCATGGCACCTGCGAGGATCGGGAAGGGAGAAGTGATCTCCGGCCAGGACCTGGTTCTCGAGACGGAGGAGGATCTTTTAGGATATCTGGAACGCCTGAAAGCGGGGTATACAGATCCGCTTTCCGAAAAAAGCCAGGCTTTCCTGGAATTTATGACTCTTTACGGGGAAGCACAGGAGATCATAGCTTCCATGTATCAGCAGGATGAGGAGGAAAGAAAGCGAAACCGCATCTGGAAGCCTGAGGATATTACGCCGGCAGATATGGAAAAGGTGATCTGCAGCGGCATTCCGATCAACAATATGGGAAATCTTAAGAAAATGTCGGCGTCCATCCTGTCGAAGCATTTCAGCCAGAAGCGTTTCAGCCGTCAGAGGATCACCAATATTCTGAATCATAAATTTCCCGTAGAGCGGTTTGACCTGATCACACTGGAGTTTTTTATCATCTCCCAGAAAATGTCGGAAGAGGATCCGTTCAACCGGTATCATCAGTTTCTGAAAAACATCCAGGGGATACTGGAAAAATGCAAAATGGGAGAAATCTACATCGTCAATCCCTACGAATGCTTTATTCTGATGTGTCTGCTTACGGACTGCCCACTCGCCGTGTTTTCAGAGATCTGGGAAATGTCCTATGAGGAAGCTGAATAGAGCTGAACAGTCAGGCGGCAGGCCGCCCGGCCCTTATTTAAGGGACGGGCGGCCTGTTTTCACGGAGGGACCGTTCCGAGGAGGCCTCCTTCGTTATGACCTCGTGGAGAAAATCGTCCTTTCCGTAGCGGTCACGGTACTGCTGCATGGTCGTTCCGGTGATGCGGCGGAACTGTTCTCCCAGATGGCTCTGGGAGGAAAACCCCAGATAGTTGGCGATCTCAATGAAGGAGTAGGAGGAGTAGACCAGCATGTTTCTTGCCAGGTTGATCTTCTCGTTAATAATATAGGATTTCAGGGTGATCCCCTCGTGTCTGTGAAACAGGGCTGAAAGATAATTGGGTTCCAGACCGATGGCAGCTGCGATGTTTTTTACGGACAGTCTGTCGTGCAGGTGAGAAAAAACGTAATCCTTACAGTGGTTGATATGCGGATTGCCGGAGCGCGTGGAAGCGGAATAGGATGCAGCCTTCAGGAGGTTTTTCCTTTCTTTTACCATCATGGCGTACCGCAGTTCCGAGGTACGGTAGATCTGGCGGATCGTTGCAATATCTTTACATTCTTCCATCTCCTGAATGGTGGCATCGCTGAGGGAGTAGCAGGCTTCGGGGGAGACTCCTCCACGGGCGGCGGCGCTGCGGGCCAGCGTGGTGACTACGATACCGATATTAATTTCATGACGGACAGGATCCGAAGAAAGGATCCCGTTCCATTTAGTATAATCTTCTTTCTGGATCCGCTGCAGTTCTTCCACATCTCCCTGTTCCACAGCGGTATATTCTCTTATTTCCTGATTATAAGGGTTGTGAATGATCCCGTTCTCCATGTTCCGGAAGAGAAGCCCGTTATATTTTTTGAGGACCCGCTCCGCGCTCTCGGAATCGATAAACGGAACACGTTCGGTAGAGATATCGGTCGGCATATAGTCATTTTCACCTCTTCTCTCTGAAAATCAATTTTTGTCTTTTTATGAATAATTCTGAAAAATATTTCCCTCCATTAAAATAACAAAGAAACGTGATAAATGCAATAGAATTTTGATATATATTCTCGCGTAAGTATTTTATGATTATTGCACATACGAAAACAGAAACGCAAATCGAGACGATGTGAAATAACGTTAAAAAGATCACGAAGATAAGGACGATTCATGTACAAATTCTACAATGTGACTTTCGTTGTTTTTGACAATAGTGTTGAAAGATGCGTTTCTTTTCACTTCCATCTGTTAAGGAAGAACAAAAAAGGAGGTAATTTATTATGCGCAAGAGATTACTGGCAACACTTATGGCTGCACTGATGGTTAGTTCTATGGTTCCCATGACT
>CACZPF010000307.1 GCA_902782975.1 uncultured Lachnospiraceae bacterium | reverse complement strand
GGAATACCTGAAGATATTCCACTGGCTTGTGGATAAAAGCAGTGTTCTGAGAAGCAGGATGCTTTTGTTATTCATGATCCGCCTCCTTGGATGCAGCTGAATCCGGTTTGTCTTCGACATCTTTCTCAAGGAATGTCTCCTCCAGAGAATGTCCTTTTGTGAGCTCTTCCATGGTTCCGGAAGCAATGATCTTTCCCTGCCTGATGATCGCAACCTTATTGCAGAGCTTCTCCGCAACATCCAGTACATGCGTCGAGAAAAAGACTGCCGTGCCCTGCCGGCACATCTCATGCATGATCTCCTTCAGCGTAAAGGTCGCCTTCGGGTCCAGCCCGACGAAGGGTTCATCCAGCACGAGCAGCCTGGGGTTGTGGATCAGCGCCGAAATGATCGCCAGCTTCTGCTTCATCCCATGGGAATAGGAGCTGATGAGATCGCCCAGGGCTTCTGTAATCTCAAACAGACCGGCGTATTTCCGGATCCCTTCCTCCCGCGCGGCAGAGCTTATGCCAAACACATCCGCAATGAAATTCAGATACTGTATCCCCGTCAGATTTTCATAAAGATCCGGATTGTCGGGGATGTATGCGGTGACCCGCTTGCACGCCATCGGCTCATCCTTCACGGAATGGCCGTCAATGAAGATCTCACCCTCCGTGAAATCCAGCACTCCCACAACAGCGCGGATCGTCGTAGATTTGCCTGCACCGTTGTGGCCGATGAAGCCGTAGATATCTCCGCTCATAACACTGAGAGAAACGTCGTCCGCAGCTTTTTTCCCTTCTCCGTAAGATTTTGAATAATGTTTAATCTCAAGCATTGCATTACTGTTCATAACCTTTTCCTCTGATCATAATTCATAGCAGTACGGGCATCTGTTCTCATAATGACCGTCTTTTAAGTCCAGCGATCTTCTGATCAGACCGATCAGCTCCAGATCCGCCGGTAACCATCTTACACTGTCGAGTTCTGTTCCCGAAAGCCATCTGGCTGCTTCTGCCTCTTTCAGGACAAGCTCTCCGTTTATTACCTCTGCCCAGAAGCAGTCCATCGACAAATGAAACTCCGGATAATCATACTCGATGGTTTTGATCAGTTCATGAACCGCGATCTCCGCCGTCAGTTCCTCTCTGATCTCACGCACCAGGGCTTCCTGTGGTGTTTCTCCCGTCTCGATCTTTCCTCCGGGAAATTCCCACCAGCCCTTATATTTCCCATATCCTCTTGCCGTCGCAAATATCTTTGTCTTCCTTTTCACGCTGTCACAAATAACAGCTGCAGCTACCCTGACTGTCTTCATTTCATACACCAGTCCGCGATCTCAGCAATCAGTTCCAGCGGAAGATCTTCGGAGTATGGGATCCGGATCGATCCCTTACTGTATTTCAGACCTGCCTGATCAAGCTTTTCAGAGAAATACTCTACAGCCTCCGGCCCGGGGTACAGACCGATATGCTTTTTCTGCGCCGCAAAATGGATGATGTTGTGACCTTTCCAGTATGTCGGCATTGACCATGATATCTTTTCTGCCGCACCGGGCAGCCTGTCGATGAGCACCTGCCGCACGCTTTGAAGCTGACTGCGGATCTCCTCTTCCTGCATGAGGATGTACTCCTCAACTGTTTCCGGAGCTTTCCCGCAGTAATGGCTCTGATTTTCATTTCTGAAGGATCGTCCGCATTTCGGGCACTTCCACATCTCTTTCACGCATTCCTTTCCCTTTTCGATATATTCCGGGTTATATGGTCATGTAACCTCTCCAGCCGCGCACAGAATAGTAGGAGTCTGCGCCATTGTGAAATGTAAAAACAGTTCCGTAGCGGCGTTCACAGAACAAAGCTCCTCCTTTGCTGCGAATCTCTTCAGGAGTGGCTATCCAGCTTGAGGTTTTCTGGTCAAATGAATCGTATTCCTGCAGTTTCCGGTAAAGAGCTTCCGTTAGTAGAGATACTCCCATCACCTGAGCCTGATGCACAGCGCTTCCGGCCGGAGGA
Source organism: uncultured Lachnospiraceae bacterium (assembly GCA_902782975.1). Lineage (GTDB taxonomy): Bacteria > Bacillota > Clostridia > Lachnospirales > Lachnospiraceae > Blautia_A. The sequence goes on along the minus strand of CACZPF010000307.1, from coordinate 2,532 downwards.
TTCTTTTTGCGTTTTTTCAAAGCCTCATCGTCATAGCAAAGACTCCTGCGGCCCGCAGGGGTTTCGCTTGAGCAATCGCAGAAAATAAGCTTGCCGCTTTCTTCATCTATACCAATAGTATCCGGTTCTCCCCCGCTTTCCTCCATTCGCCGGAGGATCTCAAGGGCTTCTGTATTTTCAGACAGCCGGGCTTCAACAAATTCCCATTCCAGATGCGGATGTCTCAGCATATTCTGATTAAATCTGTTTTTTAAAATATTGATCATCTTTATACCTCCCGTGCAATCGGCTTTGATTAACTGCTGTTCAAATTGCCTCTTTCGCTTTTTCAAGCACATCCGCCACATTCACTTCATCACGAATAACCGCGGTGATCCTCCTTCTGTTATGTTTTATGGTATAGGAGCTGGATCCACTGGTTTCCTGCGAAAATTCCATATCTGACGCAAAGAGGACGCTCCTGCTGTTATTATAGCAGATGGCGTCCTCCAGAGCAAATTTATTTCTATGTTAAATCAGGGAAGCTTCCGGGGATCGTTGATCTCACCGCAGAATAATGTTCCTGCAAGTTCTGCTTTTTCAAAACAGTCGCCCAGCCCTGCAGGTTCAAGGCCCTCGCAGAATGTCTGGATCATCTGTTTTGTATTGCCCTTCGGTCCTGGGCTTCCGTTTAAATCAATACTCTCATCTCAGTTCTCCATCTGAAGTGTCAGCACGACATCTCCGTTTCCAAGCAGGTTTTCCATCTCTTCCTGCGAAAGGTCTATATGACCGAGCCTGGTATATGACCAGGAATTGGAGCCGTAGAATACAACGATCTGATCACCGGAATACAGGACAATATCGCCGGCTTCCGTGGTCGTCTGCTTATCATCCCGCACAATGCTCTGCCCAATCGGTCCGACCTGCTCGAAACCGCCGTACATGGACATCTGTATGATCACCGGTTCTTTTTTTGCCAGCTCCTTCAGCGCAGCTGCGGAATCATTATCTTCCCAGGTTACCGGCACTTCCGTGTCTCCAATCTTCAGTGTCACAGCCTGCTTCTCCTCATCTTTCAGCTGCGTTTCCGGTTCATTTTTCTGCGCGCTTTCCGTTACGATCTCGCCAGTCCAGTCGTTAATGCCGCCGAACTCATAGATGTTCTTATACCCCATTGCTGCCAGCTTTTCCGACGCCTGCTTTGAACGGTTCCCTGATCTGCAATAGATCAGGATGACCTGATCATGATCCGGGAGAGCCTCCGGAGCATCACTGCCGATCGATTCATTTGGGATCAGAACCGCTCCGGGGATGTGGCCGGCGTCATATTCGTCCTGACGACGCACATCTACAACAACGTGGCCGTCATCCCGCGCCATCATCTCTTTTGCTTCTTCCTGGCTGATCTGTTTATATAACGCCTTATTTTTCTCTTCCTCAGCAGACGAGCAGCCTGCCAGAGCAAAGAGTAAAATCCCTATAACTGGTAAGATATACCTGACTGTATTATGCATGATCGGTCACCTCCAATTTTCTCAAAAAACCTGTATTCCGGCAGAATCTTCAGCTCGTCCGGTTCTGCGTGGCATGGAATCGACAGCACTCTGACTCCCGCATCCACCGCTTCCTTCAGCACCTCGCCGAACTCCGGATGTGTCCGGACATTGGGCCTCACCTCTGTCACACCGTCCATCTGGAGCACAAATGCCGCGATCGCATGATAACCCTCCGATGCCGCACGGATCAGTTCCCGCAGGTGTTTTACGCCCCGTTCCGTCGGTGCATCCGGAAAATAGCCGATGCCGTTCACCTCCAGTGTGCAGCCCTTTACCTCCATCAGATAACGCTCTTCTCCCTGCTCCATGTAAAAATCTATCCGTGAACTGCCATAGATATGCTCCGGCTTCACCAGATCAAAGTCCTGCGTATCCAGCCACTCCCTGACGACCTTATTCGGAGCCTGACTGTCAATATTGAACAGGATCCCGTTTTCTTTCCGTACAGCAACCAGGTCATACCTTGTCTTTCTTCCCGGCGTGCCCGGTTCTGTCAGATAGACCTCGGCACCGGAAAGCAAAAGTTCTCTGCACCTCCCGGTGTTCTTCACGTGCACCGTTTCCGGATTTCCGTCAATCTCTACATGGGCAGTAAAACGGTTTGGCCGGTCTATGAATCTTCCCTGTGTGATGTTTCCATACCGCAAGGCCGTCACTCCTTCACGATTTGTATCACTTGTAGTATACAATAGTCTCAGTAGATTTCAAGAAAAAAATCTCCCGGCCCTGCAGCCGGGAGTTCATTGCAATCCTTATTTCTTCTTCATGGAACAGCAGGTCTCGTCACAAACTCGTATAAGTGCCGGCTATGCCACATTTTCCTGTTCTTCTTCTGCAATCACAAAGGTAGTTGGCTGGTCAAACGGGGCGCCGTTAGCTTCAGCCGCTTCTTCGGAATAAAACCCGGCTCCGACAATGTCCCCGATACCCTCTGTTCCATCCGGGACATCGATCGTCACGTTTTCAGTAGTACAATTTGTAAATACTGTCACTG
>CACZPF010000306.1 GCA_902782975.1 uncultured Lachnospiraceae bacterium | reverse complement strand
GGCAAAAATGCCGTTGTCGGAAGCGAAGGCAGTGAGGAAATCCTCCTGGTGGCAAAACGTGTGAAGGGGGTAGAATAAAATGGCAGTAAAAGCATTTGGTATTATCAATTCATCCGCGAGCAATATTAAAGTAGAAGGTATGCAGGAATACCGTCCCATCGGCGCTTTCTCATTCCTCGGAAGATACAGGATCATCGATTTTCCGATCTCCAACCTCAGCAACAGCAACATCGACCGGATCCAGGTTTATGTCCGCGGCAAAGTACGTTCACTGGCGGAACATCTCGGCACAGGACGTCATTACAACATTAACTCCAAAAAAGGCCGTCTGCAGCTTCTCTTCTCCGAGGAGAATGCGCTCAATGACATCTACAATACCGATGTGGCAGACTTTATGGAATACATTGATCCCATCAAGAGAATGCGTCAGGACTATGTTGTCATCGCGCCCAGCTACATGATATTCACGCAGGATTTCGAAGCCCTCTTAAAAACGCATGTGGAATCCGGCGCGGACATCACGCTTCTGTATCATAAGGTAGACAACGCAAGGGAATCCTTCCTCACCTGCTATGCCCTGGATCTGAACCGTCAGAAGGGCGTACAGTCCATCGAGAAGAATGTCGGAAACACCAAAGAAAAGAACATCTTCATGGATACCTATGTCATGAGCAAGGAAATCTTTGTTGACCTGATCACCAAAGCACACAGCCTTTCTTCCATGTACAATCTGGTGGATATCACCAACATCGAGTGCAGTGAAATGGATATCCGTGCCGTTGCCCACAAGGGATACTTTGCCGCCATTACTGATCTTACCAGCTATTACAAAGCAAATGAAGAACTGCTGGATTACAAACTTGCTTCCACGCTGTTCAATCCCAGCTGGCCGATCTACACGAAGACCACAGACTCCTGCCCGACCCAGTATTTTGAAGGAGCCAGCGTGCGCAATTCCTACGTTTCCAACGCCTGCCTCATCGAAGGTACTGTCGAAAATTCCGTGATCGGCAGAAGCGTCAAGATCGCTCCCGGCGCTGTTGTCAAAAACTGCGTAGTCCTGGCTTATGCCGATATCGGCAAGGGTGTTTATCTTGAAAATCAGATCGTAGATAAATGGGCGCGTGTATATCATGCGAAAGAAGTGGTCGCTTCTTCCGACAAGCCCGGGTACATTCGAAGAGACGACACCCTGTAAGATTCAGGCGAAAGCAGTCGTATGCCCGATTGATTTTTGTTAAAAGAATTCAAAAAAGCGCCCTTCAGGCAGTCAGGAACGTTTTCCCGTGCTGCCCGAAGGGCGCTTTTTCATGCCATCCGGTTTATGCAATAGTTATGATCACCTGCTGATAATGGGTCAGTTTATGATGTCCCGCCGCGCAGGCCTTCACGATTACATGCAGCCTGCTGCCGGAAACTGCTTTCTCAGGAATGGTGATGACTGCAGACGAACCGGATGCCTCAAGGAACGCATCCTTTACACAATCATCACTGGCTTCCTTATAGATCCGGAAAGTCACGGCTGTTTCATGCCCATCCGGACTTTCGGCCTTCGCATGGAGGGTGATCTTCTCTCCCGGCTTTCCGGTAAGATCCGTCCCTTCGCCAATCATAAGAGAGGGGGCATGTTCACCTTTTTCGAAAGCATCCACACAGGCCCATTCGATCCGCGAAGCAAAACTCCTCTGAATATCCGCCACATAAGGCCACATGGATTCCAGTTCGTGAGCCTCTCCATCACGATCTATATAGGTATCCACGGATACATCCCAGACGTTTAATTCTTCTCCTTTGGTATTGAACTGATCCGGCACTTTGTGATACCGCCCTGCAATACCTCCGCAGGCAAAATTCTCCAGCGTACGGAACCCCCAGTCAAACAGCGCAAAGTAAGTCGGAGAATCCCCTTCTGAGAGAAAATCATACGGTTTCGGAGCGGGCATGCCGAATTTAGCCCCGAACCATTCATTGACGATGTTCGGATTGGCGCCGAACTGTCCCGATTCCGGTTCCCCCTCGTAGCGGTTTCCGTCCAGCCAGGTACAGTAGCCTGCCGCCAGAGCACTCTTTTTGTTCAGGATCTCCTTTTTCATAAACTCCGCTTTCAGAGTATCTTTGCTTTCCCCCTCCGGCATGACAAACCACGGATATGCATAACTCCTCATCTGCAGAGTCTTGACAAACAGAATTCCGGGCCACTCCTCCGCCACATAGCTCCGATAGGCAGGATCCTGCTCTCCGCAGGCTGTAATTACTATCTTATCGGTAATCTTTTTGTGGAGCTCCTTCCAGTCCGGTGTATTTTCATATTCCTTCTGAATATCCATAAGAGCGCGCGCGATGGTGTTTGTGCCGCCCCACACCTGTAGATACAGCTTCCGGTCGTCCGCATCAAGAATTCTTTCCTTTATAAGTTCCGACCCTTCGGTAGGTCCCTCCATTTCACCTTCATATCCGATATTGCCCACCTTGGTGACAGATCTTAAATAATCCGGTGTAGGATAGCCGTCCGCATGTCTGCAGAGATTCGGATAATCCTTTTCGTAATCATCGATCACCCGGAACATCCAGTCCGTTCCCGGCCAGCGATAGGGCTGATCAAAAGGTCCGCTGATCTCATTTGATTCAAAGTCGTCTTTTCCTTTTTTTTCCGGCTTCACAGCACCGGGTACACCGATCCAGTGGAATTTGGAAGAGGTCTGTACGATTCCCTGTACCTCCACCTCATTTGCATAAAACAAAAAATGCCGCAGTGAATTCTGATCATCAACTTCCGCATCCTGCGTAATAATGGTACGGATCTTCATAGCATCTTCCTCCCATAAAAAAACTGCCGTACTATAGTCAACGACAGAAAAGGCTTGTCGTTTACTATAAATAGCTTTCCCCGCAGCAGCAGGCAGGCTCCCCTGTCTGCACACTCCGATGAAACCATTATAAATACGGCAGAATAATACGTCAAATGGATCTTTCACACAGAAACCCCTGACTGCTCCCCCAATGTCATTAAGTCAGGCATCCCGGACGCCCGGCAGGAGTTGTCCATAGTGCCGTCAGACCCGCAGCCGGCTCTTCCAGAACATTCGGAATTATCGATTATCGACTCTTTCAGGGTTCATGTCATGATTTCTCAGACGGTCCCAGGCAGCCTGTTCCCAGCGGGTCCCCGGCTTCCCGTAATTGCAGTAAGGATCAAGCGAAAGCCCGCCTCTCGGGAGGAACCTTCCCCAGACTTCAATGTATCTCGGATCCAGAAGGCTGATCAGGTCCTTCATGATCGTATTGACAACATCCTCATGATAGTCCCCGTGATTCCGGTAAGAAAACAGATACAGCTTCAGTGACTTGCTTTCCACGATCTTCTGATCCGGCACATAGGAAATCACAATGTTCGCGAAATCCGGCTGCCCGGTAATGGGGCAGAGGCTCGTAAATTCCGGGCAGTTCACCTTGACAAAGTAATCATTTTCCGGATGCTGATTGCTGAACGCTTCCAAAAGGGAAGGATCATACTCTGATTTATATTCTGTTTTTTTGCTGCCAAGTTTGGTAAGGTTTTCCCGTTCTCTCATATTTTTTTCTCCTCTTCTTCCTGGACCGGTCAATGTGTTACCCTCTGCTAACTCCCTCTTCAAAAAACCTGAGAGGAAGCTTATCCCTTTTCATGCAGCGGTACGATTCTGCGTGCCAGATACATGAACGGTGTGTCAAGAAGTGCCACCACCGCCTTAAATACATAGGTCGTGATCAGAATGCTCATAAATACATTCCGGGGATATACACCCCAGAAGGCCAGGGTCGTAAAGATGATCGTATCGACAGCCTGGCTCGTCAGTGTGCTTCCATTGTTTCGAAGCCAGAGCATGCCCTTTCCGTTCCCGGTTCTGCTCCAGATAAAATGATAAAGAAATACATCCAGATTCTGGCTCAGGATAAATCCTGCAAGGCTCGCGATCGTGATTCTCGGAACCAGGCCGAACACGACCTTCAGGCTTTCGTTAATATAATCATTGGCATTGGGTGTAAACAGAAGGATGAGCTGAGTACCGGCCATCCACAGGATCATAATAGAAAAACTGTAGGCGACAGCCTTCGCAGCCTCCTTCTTTCCGTATTTTTCCGACAGAATATCTGTTACCAGAAATGTAGAAGCGTAAAGAACATTTCCTGCTGTGGTGGATACTCCGAAAATATCCACATTCTTGCAGACGGCAATATTTCCAAGCAGAGTACCGAAAATCGCAAAGGCATACAGTCCGTTCTTTCCAAAAATCTTATAGAGAACCAGCACACTTCCCAGATAGATCAGTACAGTAATAATAAAAATCAGTTCATTCGGCACGATATATACTCTCCTCTTTATTCATATTCGACCGGATCTTCAAGACCATTCTCCTGAAAGGCCTTCAGCCGGTCGCGGCAGGTTCCGCAGACACCGCACGCTTTTTCATGTCCCTCATAGCAGCTCCAGGTCAGGTAAAAGGGAACTCCGATTTCTGTCCCCGCTGCCACAACATCCGCTTTCGACCGATGAATAAAAGGTGCCTCAACTTTGAGCGTTTTTCCGCTCCCGATATAGATCGCCTCCGAAATGGCATTGTTAAACTCTGCACTGGTATCCGGATAGGCGCTTCCCGCCGCATCATCTGCATGGGCGCCGTAGTAGATCACTTTACAACCATGACACAGGGCGATCGAAGCAGCGGAGGAGAGAAAAAGTCCGTTTCTGTAAGGAACATAGGTGTTCACCGGTGCCCCGTCTGTTTTTAAGAGCTGCGCCGCATACTCTTCGTGGGGAATGTCCTCCTTCGCTCCTTCCAGAAGCGTGCAGGTGCTGTCTTTAAAAATCTCCCCGAGGTCCAGCGTGATTCTCCTCACGCCATAAAAAGCTGCCACCTTCTCGGACGCCTCCATTTCCTTTTTATGTTTCTGTCCATAATAGATGGAGAGAGCCAGGACCTCCTCCGGCCCGTACTTTTTAACAGCAAGCCCCAGACAGACCGAACTGTCCAGTCCTCCGCTGAATAAAACAAGTGCTTTCATATCCCGATAAAATCCTTTCCCAAAAGCAGTGAATATGTCCGCTCAGGCAAGCCTGACGGTCATATTCCCGCCTGAGCGCATAAAAAAAGAGCTTTGCAAAACGCAAAGCTACCCATAAAAACGAAGTATCTGCCTCGTTATCAGTAGTCCCGGTTTTGCTTTACGGCAGGAAGGTACAAATGAACTGCCGGCGCATCCTTTCACGATGAGCTGATTCAGTATAACAAATGGGTCCGGAAAAGTCAATGCGCAGTTCGGCACAACGGCATGACCGCTGTTACCTTACGGTCCCTTCGTGTACGGAAAGGAGCCTTATCGCATCTCCTGCGATAAGGCTCCTTTTCATCATACATATCCGGTCAGATCAAACGGCTGCCTTTCTTCAACTGGCTGCCTTTCAGCCCACTGTACTCAGATCCCACGGCTCGTGGATCTTCGGAACGTCACTGATGAGGCGCTTTGTATAAGCTGCCTTCGGGCGGAGGATCACTTCCTCGGCAGAGCCGCTTTCGACAAATTTTCCATGCTCCATGATATAGATCGAATCAGAAATATAGTAAGCGAGGCCGATATCGTGGGTGATAAAGATAACGGTCATGCCTGTCTCATTTCGAAGATTCAGCAGCATGTCAAGAATAGTCGCCCTGGAACAGGCATCGATCATGGAGGTCGGCTCATCCGCCAGGAGGATCTCCGGCTTAAGCAGGAAGATTCTGGCGATCATCAGACGCTGCATCTGTCCGCCGGAAAGTTCGAAGGGATATTTGTTGGTCAGCTCTGCAAACTTCAGATTTACAAAGGAGCAGGCCTCCGTCATCATCTCGTTTTTCTTTTCTTTCGGCAGGTCCCGTCCGCCCCGCATGTTGATACAGTCCAGCAGAACGGAATCAATTTTATGAAACACATTGTAGCTGGAGAATGGATCCTGGAAGATCGCCTGTATTCCCTTCCAGTACTCTCTTTTTTTGGCACCGGAGGAAATATCCCGGGGAGCTCCTTTAAATAATATCTGCCCTTCCGTAGGCTCCAGAAGACCCAGAAGCATTTTGGACAGGGTCGTCTTTCCGGAACCGGACTCACCGACGATCGAGATCAGCTCCCCCTTGTGAAATTCAAAATCCACATGGTCAACAGCGACGGTCGTCGTCTTTCCGGCATGAAACACACGTGTAACGCCTTTCCCGCTCAGACACATCGGCTCTTTGGAAAAATCCTTATTCCGGTCCGCACCGAAGGTGACACTTTCGCGGGTATCGGTCTTGACGGCGGATGCCGCTTTTTCATCAGTCTTCACCTTGATACACCTCCCTTAATTTTTCCTCGGAAAATGAGCAGCGATAACAGCGTCCTCCACCGATATCCTTCATCTGGACAGACATATTGTGGCAGGCTTCTGTCGCATAACGGCAGCGTTCCGCAAAACGGCAGCCTGCCGGAGGATGTTTAAGATTCGGCGGTGTTCCGGGAATCGCGGTCAGTTTTACATCTCTTGTTCCTTCTTCCGGAACAAGAATCGAACGCATCAGCCCTCTTGAATAGGGATGGATCGGGTCAAAGACCATCTCTTTTGCAGAACCCCGCTCCACGATCTGTCCGGCGTACATAACCATAATATCATCCGTTACATTGTAAAGAAGCGGAAGCTCATGCGTGATAAAGATCATGCTCTTTACCATTCCCTGCGCCATCATATCCTTCAGCATCTTGATAACCATCTTCTGGCTGGTCACGTCCAGGGCGGAAGATGGTTCATCCGCGATCAGAACCTTGGGATTTAAGATCGTCGATACGGCAATAACGACTCTCTGGCGCATACCGCCGGACAGCTCCACACTGTATTTATCCAGAGCTTCCACGGGCAGCCCGAGAAGAGCAAACCGTTCCTTTGCCATATCACGGATCTCTTTTTTGCTCATTTTAATTTCATGAGCCCGCATAACATCTTCAATAAACTTTCCAACTTTCCGGGTAGGATTCATGGCATTCATAGCCGCCTGCGGAATATAGGCGACATCTGATCCCAGCACCGTTTTTCGAACCACATCCGGATCCAGACCGGAAATATTCTTTCCATCTATGATGATATCTC
>CACZPF010000305.1 GCA_902782975.1 uncultured Lachnospiraceae bacterium | reverse complement strand
GCAGAATAATAGGATGCCTTCTCAGCATTTTCCTTAATAACAGAGTCAATGTAGGATTTATCCTTCGTCAGACGGGCGAATTCATCCTGAAGCGGTTTGAGAACACTGATCACAGCCTCGCCGACTGCCGGTTTCAGTTCCCCGTACCCCTTGCCTTCAAATTCGGCGACCGCTTCATCCGTTGTCTTACCTGTACAGGCACTGTAAATATCCAGCAGGTTTTTGATCCCCGGCTGGTCATCACTGTACCGGATGCATCCAAGAGAATCCGTAACGGCTCTCTTGCATTTACGCATGATAGTATCCGGATCATCCATAAGATAGATACTTGCATTGGGATTTTCATCCGACTTGGACATCTTTTTGGAAGGATCCTGAAGACTCATGATCTTGGCGCCGACTTTTCCGATATAGGCTTCCGGCACGGTAAACACATCTCCGTAAATATTGTTAAAACGAATCGCCAGATCTCTTGTAAGCTCCAGGTGCTGCATCTGATCGATGCCTACCGGAACAACATCCGCCTGATATAAAAGAATATCCGCCGCCATCAGAACCGGATAGGTAAAAAGGCCCGCGTTGATATTGTCTGCATGCTTGGCTGACTTATCTTTAAACTGAGTCATTCTGCCAAGCTCGCCCATATAGGTAAAACAGTTCAGGATCCAGGCCAGCTCTGCGTGCCCGGAAACATGGGACTGATAATAAATACAGTTCTTTTTGGGATCCAGTCCAGCCGCGATATAAAGAGTCAGTAATTTACGGGCGCGCTGCCGTAATTCGGTGGGATCCTGCCTCACGGTAATGGAATGCATATCCACAACACTGTAAAAGCATTCATATTCATCACTCAAGGCGACCCAGTTTTTGAGCGCTCCGAGATAATTTCCAAGTGTCAGATTGCCAGTTGCCTGCATGCCGCTGAACAGTACCTTTTTTCCATCTATCATGGCAATTTCCTCCAGTAAATTATTCAAGAGAAAAGTTTATCACCTTAAAAGAGTAAAGTCAAGATTACGAATAACAGGGAAGAAATGACGAACTAAGGAAAAACCTATCTGCAGAAAAAAACTGCGAAGCCTGAGATCCCCAGATCCCGGGCTTCGCAGCATATTCTTTTTTTCAGATCTTTTTCGGCATTTTCATAAGCGCCTGATATCCGGGGACTGGTCTTATCAGCCTACCGGAGCTGCCTCGACGCCCTGCGGTTCGCCCTGCGGCTGTTCCGGCGCAGCATCTGCTCCCCCGGCGGCCCCTTCTGCCGGCGCACCTTCCGCTGCTCCTGCATCTGGAGTTCCAGCCTCCGCTGTTTCTGCCGGCGGAGTAACTGCTGTTACATAGTCGCCGGAAACATAACCTGTCTTCTCATTATAATCCACACGGATCCACCCGTTATCACACACACCGGTACTTGTAAGTTCCGTTCCTGCAAATACACCCTGGATCAGTGCTGCATCCGGAGATGCATCCTCACGGATATTGACATCCGTATTTGCTGTATAAACACCTGCTTTTACTTCTACATTGATGCCGCTGGGTGTCTGTTCAATCACAGGAGCCGGTGTAGGCGTTGCAGGTATAGGTGTCGGTGTGGGAAGCGGTGTAGGCGTCGGAATAGGTGTCGGTGTAGCTCTGACAACGGTGATGACCGCATCTGTACCTTCTGTAAATCCACAACCCGGAATGCAGAGCGCAAATCCAAGAAGAATGGCCAGCAATCCTGCTCTTTTCATTTTTTCGTTCCTCCTTACTTTGCAAGTACCATAACCTCCGGCTGCAGGCTAAAGCCCTCTCCCGCACCAGGCAGTTAAACCCGGTGAAAAGATCCGGAAGGTTTTATGCAGGCCCAGTTGAAAGCAGTTCTCAGTCGTATGCTTTCGTACAAATAAACCCGCTCATAATACCGGCTGATCCATTAAAAGTCTTTTGTCATTATAATATACACGATTTTCGTGGAATATGCAAGCCTTTTCGTCTTTTTGCATTTAATATTTTTGTAATATATTAACAACTTTTTATTTCAGGAGCTGATTTTTGCCACGATATATGTATTTCCCCTGCTTCTCCTGTACCAGATGTGCTCCCTGTACAACAGGATTCCCCCGGAGGAACACGCTATCCACCCCTCCGTGTATCCGCATTCCTTCATATGGGGTGTTATCTGTATTATGGGCAAGCCCGGCAGCCGTGATCACGCTCTCCTTTTCCGGATCAAAGATGACAAGGTCCGCATCGCTTCCCTCCTGTATGATTCCCTTCTGAGGAAAAACGCCATATAATTTTGCTGCATTTTCTGAAAGAAGTCTGCACATATCCTGCAGGGTAATTCTACCTTCTCTCACGCCTCCGCTGTAGATGAGCGCGGCTCTTGTCTGGACACCCGGAACACCTCCGGGGATTCTGGTAAAATCCTCTTTTCCCAGGGCCTTCTGTTCCAGCGTGAAAGTGCAATGATCTGTCGCGACCGTCTGAATCTCTCCTGAAGCAAGAGCTTCCCAGAGAACAACCTGATCTTCTTTTTTGCGTATGGGCGGAGCACAGACATAGATCGCTCCTTCAAATCCGGGTCTGCGATAGACACTGTCTTCCAGAAAAAGGTACTGCGGACAGGTTTCGGCGTACACGACCTGCCCCCTTCTTCTTGCCATTCTTACTTCTTCCAGCGACCTGGCATTCGTCAGATGAACGATCATGGCAGGTGCTTCTGCCGCTCCTGCAATGGTGAGGAGTCGGTGTACAGCTTCCGCCTCCAGATAGTCCGGCCGCACAAGAGGATGATTTTCCGGTCCTGTCTTCCCGGCTTTTTTTGCTTCCTCTATCAGGGCGTCAATAACGCCGGCATTCTCACAATGCACGCCCGAAAAGCATCCATATTCCCGGAGACATTTCAGGATCTTATACATATCACCGTCATTTACCATCATGGCCGGGTAGGTCATATAAGTCTTAAAGCTTGTAATTCCCTCCCGGATCATCAGCGGGATCTCTTTTTCCACTGTTTCATTCCACTCCACCACAGACATATGGAAGGAATAATCACAGGAGCATCTGCCGTCTGCTTTTTCGTGCCATTTTCTAAGACCTTCCGACAGGGTATGCCCCCCTTTATCCTGCGAGGCAAAATCGATGACCAGAGTCGTCCCGCCAAGAACAGCCGCACGGGTCCCGGTCTCAAAATTATCTGCTGTGACCGTTCCCGCCACTTCCAGGTCAAAATGTGTATGACCATCGATAAAACCGGGGAAGATCAGCTTACCGGCGGCCTCTATGACTGCAGCATCTTCCGCCTTAAGATTCTCTCCGATCTTTACGATTTTTTCTCCTTCTGTCAGGATATCCGCTTTCTGAACGGAACATCCGGAAACGATCTTTCCATTCCGAATCAAATAACGCATGCCGCACCTTCTTTCAAATTAATCCCCAACCGCTTCTTTATAGATGAGGCAGGATGAGTGATGCTCACAGCTCTCATAATAACAGTCCATAAAGACCAGTTTCTTTTTGCCGTTCACCTCTTCATATTCACAGCAGACCGTATTGGTTCTGTTTAAGGTACGGCAAAACCCGGAAATAAATTTCTCATCCTGCTCCATCCGCGATCTCCTCATTTCCAAACAATGATCCATTATCAACCGTCCGCATACCCGGGCGGCTTTCTTTTTTAAGACAGCCTGTGGATAAACAGGCCGCTTCTTAATTTTGGCTCAAACCAGGTCGATTTCGGTGGCATCAGTTTTCCCTCGTCCGCGATCTGCATCAGATCTTCCATCGATGTAGGATACATATAGAACGCCACGCCGCCTGTCTCGTCGGCCATCCGGGCCAGTTCCTTTGCGGAATGGCTTCCGCCCACAAATTCGATCCGTTTATCAGTTCTCGGATCCTGGATGCCAAGGACCGGCGAGAGGATCTTATCCTGAAGAACAGAAACATCCAGCTGGCTTACCACATCCTTATTCTCGTAGACTTCCGGCCATGCCCTGAGATGATACCAGGCGTTCCCCACATACATGCCCATGCAGTGCTTTTCTACCGGTTTGCACGGAAAATTTCCCACCAGCATCAGCTCAAAATTAAACTTGACAGCTCCCAGAAATGCCTTCTCATCAAGACCGTTCAGGTCCCTGACCACGCGGTTATAGGGGAGGATCAGAAGTTCATCGTAGGGGAACACGACAGAGAGAAAATAGTTAAACTCTTCCTTACCGGTATAGTCCGGATTCTGCTCTCTTCTTTTAAGCCCCACCTTGACCGCGGATGCCGCCCGGTGATGTCCGTCCGCAATATACGTGCATGGGATCTGTCTGAAAAGTGCCGCGATCCTGCCTGTCGTTTCTGCATCATCGATCACCCATACTCTGTGGGTTATTTCATCCTCTGCCGTAAAATCATATTCCGGCGAATGCTCCTGCTTCCAGTCTCTGATCAGGATCCGGAGCTCATCAGGATAGGTGCATGCCAGATAAATAGGGCCGGTATTGGCATCGCACACATCCACATGGCGTATCCTGTCCTGTTCTTTTTCCTCCCGGGTAAGCTCATGTTTTTTGATCGTCCCGTTCAGATAATCATCGATAGAACTGCAGCCACAGATACCGGTCTGCACTTTGCCTTTGCGTGTGAGTTCATAAATATAATAGCAGGGGGCACTGTCCTGCATAAATGTCCCGTTTTCCGATAATCTGTCCAGATTCTCTTTTGCTTTTTTATAGACTGAAGGATCATACAGATCCGTCTCGTCCGGAAGATCCATTTCTGCCCGGTCTACGTGAAGAAAAGAATCCGGATTCTTATCCCCTATCTGTTTTGCCTCCCGGCGGTTTACCACATCGTAGGGAAGGGCCGCCACGGACGCAGCCTTTTCCTTCACCGGCCGAACTGCACAAAATGCCCGAAAATCTACCATATGAATTCTCCTTTTTCCTGATTATACACTAGGTAATTGCGAAACTCTCTGCTTCGATTGAATGGTATGAACCTCTGTAAATAAAGAATATCCAACTGTCTTCACATTATCAGAAAAGGCAGTAATTCTCAATAGAATTTTCTTTTTTCGGTTGAAAAATATACCGGTTATGTTATGATTGACTTAAAAAGCAACTAAATATGATAAAAAAGGAGGCCTGCATCATGGATTTTGACAGTATCAACAAAGCTGCTCTTGCATATCAGCAGGATATGGTCCGCTTCTTACGGGATCTTGTCCGGATCCCGGGCGAAAGCTGTACGGAAGCCGGACATGTACAGCGGATCAAAGAAGAAATGGAAAAAACCGGCTTTGACAGAATCGAGATCGACCCTATGGGCAATATTCTCGGCTACATGGGCAGCGGTAAAAAGCTGATTGCTTTCGACGGGCATATTGATACAGTCGGTATCGGCAACCGTGACAACTGGACATTTGATCCTTATGAAGGATACGAGACCGAAACCGAGATCGGAGGCCGCGGCACCTCCGATCAGCTGGGCGGCATTGTTTCTTCCGTCTACGGTGCAAAGATCATGAAGGATCTTGGTCTTCTTTCCGACAAATATACGATCCTTGTGACCGGCACGGTTCAGGAGGAGGACTGTGACGGCCTGTGCTGGCAGTATATTATCCACGAGGACGGTGTAAAGCCGGAATTCGTTGTCTCCACGGAACCGACCGACGGCGGTATTTACAGAGGCCAGAGAGGCCGCATGGAGATCCGCATCGATGTAAAAGGGATCTCCTGTCACGGCAGTGCCCCGGAGCGCGGCGACAATGCGATCTACAAAATGTCTGACATACTACAGGATGTCCGCTCGCTTAACGAAAATGATGCTGCGGAAGGCACTGCCATCAAGGGCCTTGTAAAGATGCTCGATGCCGCATATAACCCCGAATGGGAAGAAGCGAACTTTCTCGGGCGGGGAACTGTCACCGTTTCCGAGATTTTCTTCACTTCACCGAGCCGCTGCGCGGTAGCGGATTCCTGTGCCGTTTCTCTGGACCGGCGTATGACCGCCGGAGAGACTTTCGAAAGCTGCCTGGATGAGATCCGTGCCCTTCCCGCTGTCCGGAAATATGGGGAGGATGTCAGGGTATCCATGTACCAGTACGACCGTCCCTCCTACACAGGATGTGTCTATCCGATCGAGTGCTACTTCCCGACCTGGGTCATTCCGAAGGATCATAAGGTAACAAAGGCTCTTGAAGAAGCATACCACAGCCTGTACGGTACTACCCGCGTCGGCTCTCCGGAAACAGAAGCTGCCCGGAAAGCCCGTCCTCTTACAGACAAATGGACCTTCTCCACCAATGGGGTTACCATCATGGGACGAAACGGGATCCCCTGTATAGGGTTCGGCCCCGGTGCGGAGGCGCAGGCCCATGCACCTAATGAACATTCCTGGAAGATCGACCTGGTCCGCTGCGCAGCCGTTTATGCCGCGCTTCCCGGAATCTATACCGCCGGTGAATGACCCGGCTTCATCATCAATTATAATGGAGGATCACATGGCAAATTTACAGACATATATCGATCAGCTTAATTCTCTTGATTTCAAAAACATGTTCGGCAGCGATTTCTACTGGACCTGGGACAAGACGGATGATGAACTGGCCGCTGTTTTTGCAGTGGCAGATGCCCTTCGTTCTCTTCGGGAACGCAATATTTCCACAAAGGTCTTCGACAGCGGCCTCGGCATCTCTATTTTCCGGGATAATTCCACCAGGACCCGTTTTTCCTTTGCTTCCGCCTGCAATATGCTTGGTCTTGAGGTACAGGATCTGGATGAGAAAAAGTCCCAGATCGCCCATGGCGAAACGGTCCGTGAAACCGCCAACATGGTTTCCTTTATGGCGGATGTGATCGGCATCCGGGACGATATGTATATCGGAAAAGGCCATACTTATCAGAAGACCTTTATGGATGCCGTAACCGAAGGCAACACAGATGGGATCCTCGAACAGCGTCCCTGCCTTGTCAACCTGCAGTGTGACGTCGACCATCCGACCCAGTGTATGGCTGACCTTCTGCACGTGATCCATGAATTTGGAGGACCCGAAAAATTAAAAGGGAAAAAACTTGCCATGACCTGGGCTTATTCCCCTTCCTATGGAAAACCTTTGTCTGTTCCCCAGGGTGTGATCGGGCTGATGACCCGGTTCGGGATGGACGTCGTCCTTGCTCATCCTGAAGGATACGATGTTATGCCGGAATGTGAAGAGATCGCGAGGAAAAACGCTGCGGCATCTGGCGGCTCCTTTACAAAGGTCTCCAGCATGGAAGAAGCTTTTAAAGACGCGGATATTGTATATCCTAAAAGCTGGGCGCCTTTTGCCGCCATGGAGGAGCGAACGGTCCTCTACGGAAATGGCGACTTCGACGGCATCGATAAACTGGAAAAGAAATTGCTGGCCCAGAATGCAGAGCATAAGAGCTGGACCTGCTCAGAAGATATGATGAAACATACCAGGGACGGCAAGGCTCTGTATCTCCACTGTCTGCCGGCTGATATTTCCGGTGTCAGCTGTGAAGCCGGCGAAGTGGACGGATCTGTCTTTGACCGCTACCGCGTACCGCTTTACAAGCAGGCCAGCTTTAAGCCCTATGTGATCGCCGCCATGATCTTCCTATCCAAATTTGCAGATCCCCAGACTGTGCTCAAAAAGCTGGAAGAAAGAGGAGTCCCCCGGATTTTTGGATGAAGACAATGCACCACATTTCATAAAAACCTGTGGCACCGAAACCTTTCGATGTCCTGCTTTATCGCTCAAAATAACGGGCACGTTTCATAAAAACGTGTCCGTATTTCCATAAAGAGGCAGATTTACTGTATATTCCTGCCGCCAGGAGGAGAATAAGGTATGTATCAGCGTAAACGTATCGTGGTTGCCCTGGGCGGAAATGCACTGGGCAATACACTTCCCGAGCAGATGATCGCGGTCAAGTCCACGTCTCGTACTCTGTGTGATCTGATCGAGGACGGGCATCAGGTAGTTGTGGTCCATGGAAACGGACCTCAGGTGGGCATGATCAACAATGCCATGGCTGCTCTTTCCCGCGAGGATGAACATCAGCCCAACACTCCCCTTTCCGTCTGCGTAGCCATGAGCCAGGCTTACATTGGGTATGATCTTCAGAACGCGCTCCGGGAGGAGCTGAGGATCCGCGGCTTTATGCGCACACCCGTGGTCACTGTTGTAACGCAGGTCCGGGTCGACCCGGAGGATCCTGCCTTTGCAGATCCCAGTAAACCGATCGGCCATTTTCTCACGAAGGAAGAAGCCGATTTTCAGGCCAGAACCTACGGGCATATTATGAAGGAGGATGCCGGCCGCGGATACCGCCGGGTCGTCGCTTCTCCGAAGCCCGTGGAGATCGTCGAGCTGGATGCGATCCACAGTCTGGTGGATGCCAATAAGATCGTCATCTGCTGCGGAGGCGGAGGCATTCCGGTAACCTTAAACGGACACCATCTGAAAGGTGCTTCCGCTGTGATCGATAAAGACTTTGCCAGTTCTCTGCTGGCAAGGCAGCTGGATGCCGATATGCTCATCATCCTGACTGCCGTGGATAAGGTAGCCATTCATTTTGGAACCAGTCAGGAAGAATGGCTTTCGGATCTCTCCGTTTCAAAGGCCCGTAAATATATCCAGGACGGAGAATTCGCAGCAGGCAGCATGCTCCCGAAGATCGAAGCTGCCGTAGAATTTGCCGCCTCCTCTGCCGGCCGAACTGCCCTGATCACCCACCTTCTGAAAGCAAGGGACGCACTGGAAGGGAAGACGGGAACACTGATCCATCTGTAAATTCAAATTTCAGGGGGATATTTTTTCTATATGCGGCGCATTTACTGCGCCATTCAGATTTAAATGAAATCTCCGCTTTCGTACTTGTTATACATTACTTACCATCACAAATGTGTATGAAAGATACACTGGAGCAGCGTTTTTAAGTGAACCGGATAGGAAACAGGATTACAGATCATTTTCAGAAAGGTAGATTATATGCACGTAAAAGATCAGAGATGGGTATTTTATAAAGACACAGATCCCCAGGATCAGGGGAACGGCGTTATCCGCAGGATTTTAGCTTACAATGACGACATGATGGTTGTGGAAAACACTTTTTCAAAAGATGCCGTCGGCGCCCTTCACTCCCATCCGCATACCCAGATCACCTATGTAAAAAGCGGGAAATTTGAATTTACGATCGACGGTGAAAAGCACATCGTGACAGAAGGCGATACACTTCTGAAAACAGATGGTGTCGTACATGGATGTGTCTGTCTGGAAGCCGGTGTACTTCTGGATATCTTTTCACCCTGTCGTGAGGACTTCCTGCAGTGAGCCGGCGGGGTTCCCACCAGACTGATTTTTCCGGGGGCAGTGTCTGCCGGAACATTCTGGAAGTGGCACTGCCCATGATTCTGGCACAGATCCTGAACCTTTTATATAATATCGTGGACCGGATCTATATAGGGCGGATTCCCGATACAGGGACCACCGCTCTTACAGGTGTGGGACTTTGCTTTCCTCTCATCACACTGATCTCGGCTTTTACACAGCTGTTCGGAAACGGAGGTGCGCCGCTCTGTGCCATGGAAAGGGGACGCGGCGACAAAAAGGAAGCAGAACAGATCATGGGAAATGCTTTTGCCCTGCTTCTGACTGCCGGTGTGGTACTGATGGGGATCGGATACGTTTTCCACAGGCCGATCCTGTATCTTTTTGGTGCCAGTGACCAGACCTTTCCCTACGCTGCCGCCTATATCCGGATATACCTCGCCGGTACCCTGTTTGTCATGATATCCGTAGGGCTTAATCCCTATATAAACTGTCAGGGTTTTGGCAGTACCGGAATGCTGACGGTCCTGATCGGTGCAGTTCTTAATATTCTGCTCGATCCGCTGTTTATTTTTGTCTTTAAAATGGGAGTCCGTGGAGCTGCTGCTGCAACCATCCTCTCCCAGTTCTGTTCGGCTCTTTGGGTGCTTCGGTTTTTAACAGGAAAACGGGCAGAACTTCACCTGAAAAAAGAATGTATTCGCCTAAAAGCCTCCCGCGTGAAGGCGATCACATCCCTGGGGGTATCCGGATTCTTTATGGCCTTCACCAACAGCCTTGTCCAGATCGTATGTAATATGACCCTGGAATCCTGGGGCGGAGATCTTTACGTGGGGATCATGACCGTTCTTAATTCCGTCCGCGAGATCTTTACCATGCCTGTAACCGGTTTTACAAACGGTGCCTCTCCTGTTATGAGTTTTAATTATGGAGAGAAAGCTTTCAAAAAAGTTAAAAAGGCTATTGTCTTCTGTACGGTGGTATGCGTATCCTATACGCTTATTGCCTGGCTGATCCTTAAAGTCCGGCCTGAGTTTTTTATAAAACTCTTCAACAATGACCCGGACCTTGTTGAAAAGGGTGTCCATTCGCTGCACATATATTTTTACGGCTTTTGTTTTATGGCGTTTCAGTTTACGGGGCAAAGCACATTTGTGGCACTTGGAAAGGCCAAACGCGCCACCTTCTTCTCCCTTCTTCGAAAGGCTTTTATCGTGGTTCCTCTGACCATACTTCTTCCCAGGTTTCGAGGACTTGGTGTGGACGGTGTTTTCTGGGCAGAGCCCATCTCCAATCTTGTGGGAGGAACAGCCTGCTTTATCACCATGCTGGTCACTGTACTGCCGGAATTAAAGCAGCCTGATCAGGAAAACAATAAATAGCAAAAACCATATAAGAACAACAGGGTTCTTCCATCCTGATCTGATCAGATGGAAGAGCCCTGTTGTTCTATATTCTACTCTTCATAACGTGATGTAAATGCTGAACAATTCCCCCGATTATCGGGAGCATAATCCATGTCTTCCAGTTCCTCCGGATCAGCTTCTGTAAAATGGATATC
>CACZPF010000304.1 GCA_902782975.1 uncultured Lachnospiraceae bacterium | reverse complement strand
GGTGATACGGATGACGATTATATCGTCCTTACCGATATACAGGGCCTGGAAGACTTTTTCGGAGATATGGACTTTAAGGTGGCAGGTACGCATGACGGTATTACTGCGATCCAGATGGATATCAAGATCCACGGCCTTACAAGACCTATTGTTGAAGAAGCGATCCGCCGTACAAAAGAGGCGAGAGAATATATCCTGACAGAAGTTATGGAGAAATGTATCGCAGCTCCCAGACCTGAGGTCGGCGAATATGCACCGAAGATCATCCAGATCTCTATCGATCCCCAGAAGATCGGCGATGTGGTGGGACAGCGCGGTAAGACGATCAATACGATTATCGAGCGTACAGGGGTCAAGATCGATATTACAGATGACGGAGCTGTTTCCATCTGCGGCACGGATGCCAGAAAAATGGAAGAAGCACGCAGGATGGTGGAAATCATCGCGACAGACTTTGAGGCAGGCCAGATCTTCAGCGGAAAGGTTGTCAGTATCAAGGAGTTTGGTGCTTTTGTAGAATTCGCACCGGGCAAAGAAGGCATGGTCCATATTTCAAAAATCTGTAAAGAGCGCATCAACCGTGTGGAGGATGTCCTGACACTGGGTGATAAGGTCAAGGTGATCTGCCTCGGCAAGGATAAGATGGGCCGGATGAGTTTCAGCATGAAGGATGTGCCGAAGGACAATTGATTTTCCATGAGATATCATAATATTACCAGAGATGATATGCGAAACGGTGACGGCCTCAGAGTGGTGCTCTGGGTTGCAGGCTGCTCGCACCATTGTCCTGAGTGCCAGAATCCCATTACCTGGGATCCGGATGGAGGGCTTCCTTTTACGGAAAAAGAGAAGGAAGAGATTTTTACCGAGCTTTCCAAAGATTATACCAGCGGGATCACGTTTTCTGGCGGTGATCCCCTCTATCCCGCCAACAGGGAAGAGGTAACCAGGCTCGCCGGAGAGATCCGCCGGGTTTTCCCCGATAAAACGATCTGGCTGTATACAGGGTATCTGTGGGAAGAAGTTGAATCTCTGGAGATCATCCGCTATCTGGATGTTTTGATCGATGGAGAATTTCAGCTGAAAAATAAGGAGCTTAAACTGCACTGGGTAGGATCCAGTAACCAGAGAGTGATCGATGTACAGACCACACTAAGGCTTGGGCAGATCGTTCTGCATAAAGATGAAATTCCCTATAGAAAAGAGCATGAGGAATGGCATGAACAGAGTTGCAAGATTTGAAAAAGTCAGCCTGGAACAGTTTGAAAAGGACATCAGCGATCTGATGCCGCATGCTTCCCGGGAGGAGATCCGGCTTGTTTACGACGCCATCCGCCTTCCAGTCCGGGCTACGGGAGGATCGGCCGGATATGACTTTTTTTCTCCTGTTCCGTTTGCACTGACACCCGGAGAGACGATCAGGATCCCTACGGGGATACGGGCAGGAATGGAACAGGACTGGGTACTGATGCTGTTCCCGCGCAGCGGTCTGGGATTCAGGTTCCGCCTGCAGCTGAATAATACAGTCGGCATTATTGACAGCGATTATTATTATTCGGCTAACGAAGGTCATATTATGGCGAAGATCACTAACGATTCTAAGGAACAGAAAACGATCTCTCTGAAAGCCGGCGATGGTTTTATGCAGGGCATTTTTGTTCCCTATGGCATTACCGTGGACGACGATGCCTGCGGTGTACGAAATGGAGGCTTTGGCAGTACAGGCTGACCATCGGCCATAATGCCGGTATCTGTTCCGACAGGCATGATTATTATTACAGCAAAGAAAACCGCCGCAGGATTATTCCTGCGGCGGTTCTGCTTCTGCAACAGTCTGGGCGTTTGCCAGAATGGTATTGAATGCCTCTACGGCATTTTCGTATTCGTCATCATCTTCGATATTGGCCAGCATCGGGTCGCCGGAGGGAGTCATCTCATATGTATAAAGATATACCTCGGCATCAACGGCCTGTCCATCATCGTCGACAGGAAGAAGTGCGATGTAGTTTTTATCTCCCACCGGGAAAACAGTCAGGATCGTACAGGTTACTTCGGTATCATCATCCAGAGTAAGCGTCACGGTACTGTGGCCGCCAGTCTTGTCAGAAGTGCTGCAGCCCTGGCAGGATGCACAGTCTGCGGGATCACATGAAAAAATGTTGTTGAATTCGTCTGCCATATTTCATCCTTTCTAAAAACGTCTGAGATTTTTATTTGATTCTAACAGAAAAGGATATCGTTTACAAGCGATAAATAATCGTGATATAATAATACAATTATAATAATTACTATTTTCTTCGGATAAGGGACTGTGAATAGTAATTTACAATACTGTATTGTTCGAAGATGCTTATTAAAAAAACCGTCAGGTTAATGTTTGGGAGAGGAGACAACAGGATGAAATTGATTTCCTGGAATGTAAACGGAATAAGAGCCTGCCTTACGAAAGGCTTTGAAGGATCCTTTGCAGAACTTGATGCGGATATTTTCTGTCTGCAGGAGACAAAATGTCAGGAGGGTCAGGTTTCACTGGTTTTGCCCGGATATCATCAGTACTGGAATTATGCAAACCGGAAAGGTTATTCCGGAACAGCGGTTTTCAGCAGACGGGAACCTGCCTGTGTGACCCTGGGGATCGGTGCAGAGGAGCATGATAAAGAAGGACGTGTTATCACTCTTGAATTTGACACTTTTTTTCTGGTGACCGTGTATACACCCAATTCCCAGAACGAACTGCAGCGCCTTTCGTACCGTATGCAGTGGGAAAAGGATTTTTTACATTATCTGAAGACGCTGGAAGAAACGAAGCCGGTCATCGTCTGCGGCGATCTCAATGTTGCCCACAGGGAGATCGATCTGAAAAATCCAAAAACAAACCATAATAATGCAGGGTTTACCGATCAGGAAAGAGGGTGTTTCCAGACTCTTCTGGATGCAGGCTTTGTAGATACATTCCGGTATTTTTATCCGGATATGGAGGGCATATATTCCTGGTGGTCATACCGGTTCAGCGCGAGGGAGAAAAACGCAGGCTGGCGTATCGATTATTTTCTTGTATCTGAAGCTTTAAAACAACATCTGCAGGCGGCAGCGATCCATACCGAGATCTACGGGAGTGATCATTGTCCTGTAGAGCTGGTGATCGATCTTTGAAAATGTTTCTGTTATTCGTACCAAAGTCTTTAAAAGTAAACGAAAAAGAGGAAGTATTTTATGGAAAAGAATTCTCAAAGCAGCACTATTTCTGAAGGCTGCATGCTCATCAGCGGAGTTTACAGGATGGACGGCGGCTATAATTTTACGATAGATATTCCGGAGGATGCGGAAGGCTCCCTTCTTTTATACAAGGCAGGTGAGCCGCTCCCGGACATTACGATCCCCTTAACAGAAAGATTCCGCACGGGACGCATGTGTTCTGTTAATGTCAGTGGAATGGATCTGTCCGGATATGAATATAATTACTGTATCGACGGAAGGATCGTTCAGGATCCGATGGCCTTTGTGATCAGAGGAAGAGGTTCCTTCGGAGATCCGTATCCTCAGGAGGAACACACCCTCAGGGGAGCCATGCTCTCCGATGCTCCCTATGACTGGGAGGAGGATTCTACTTTTGCAAAGCCGCCGGCAGGCAGGATGATTCTTTATAAGGTCCATGTAAGAGGGTTTACCATGGCAGGACCAAAAGGGATGAGCAGCCGAAGGAGAGGGACATTTTCCGGTATTATCGATATGATCCCCTACCTTAAGGAACTGGGAATCAACACACTGGAACTGATGCCTGCCTATGAATTTCTGGAGACAGAGCCTAAGAGGAGGCAGGAAAGCAAGGACGGAAACCGTTCCGGGCAGGGAGCCCAGTCTTCAAACGCAAAGCCCTCTATGGTAACTACCCGTTCCATGGATGAAAAAGTGAATTACTGGGGGTATAACGGCGGATTCTACTTTGCGCCGAAGTCTTCTTTCTGCAGTACCGGCTGTCCGGACCGGGAGGTAAGGGATATGGTCAAAGCCCTTCACAAGGCTGGGATCGCCTGTGTGATGGAATTCTATTTTCCTGCTGGCGTAAGACCCGGAACTGCGCTTCGGGCACTTCAGTTCTGGCGTGGGTTTTATCATATAGACGGGTTCCATCTTCTTGGAGATGGATGCCCGAGGGAGCTTATTCTGCATGACGGGATCCTTTCAAGTACGATGCTGATGTATGCCGGTGCCGAGAAGGATAAAAAAGTCTTTCCGGATGCCAAAGAGCGCCTGGTAGAATATAATGACAGTTTTCTTAAAGATATGCGCCGGTTTATCAAGAGCGATGAAGGGATGACAGAGACTGCCATGTGGCAGGTAAAAACAGAAGGCAAGGTGAATTATCTGGCCTGTCAGGATGGTTTTACCCTGAATGACATGGTCAGCTATAACTACCGTCATAATGAGGATAACGGCCAGAATAATCAGGATGGAACAGACTTTAACTATTCCTGGAACTGCGGAGAGGAAGGCAGGACCCGCAGGCAGTCTGTCCGGAAACTGCGCCAGAAACAGCTTCGAAATGCGTTTGCGGTGCTGCTTCTTTCCCGGGGGATCCCGATGATCTATGCCGGGGATGAATTCGGCAATACACAGGAAGGCAATAATAATGCCTGGTGTCAGGATAATCCGGTGGGATGGCTTTCCTGGGGAGAGATGAAGAAAAACAGATCTCTCCACGATTATGTGGCAGATCTGATCGGCCTGCGGAAAAAGTTCGGGATCCTTAGCATGGGAACCTTGCTCAAGGGAACAGATTATCTGGGTGTAGGATTTCCGGATGTTTCCTTCCACGGGGAACGTGCATGGTATGTAAACAAGGATAATGACAACCGGATGTTCGGTGTCCTGTATAACAATTATTATGTGAAAAAGCATGAAAAAACCGGCAAGGTAAAGGCGGAAGACTGTTTGTTCATCGCCTGGAATTTTTACTGGGAAGAAAGAACATGTGCTCTCCCCACGATTCCTGAGGGCAGCGCATGGTACAGGATCCTGGATACGGAAAAAGATTATCCCGCCTGTTTTGACCCGGAGGAAGAACCTTATGTAAAGAGTGTGGATATCCCGCCGAGATCTGTCTCGGTTTTTGCAGGAAGGAGGATGGCTGATGAAAGCAGCAGAGCACTTCCGGACGATCACAAAGCATAAATGGATGGTCATGCGTTACTGTTTTAAGGTAGGGCTTTATAAGCAGGGCCTTCTGCATGATCTTTCCAAATATTCGCCTGCAGAATTTCTGGTGGGATGTAAATACTATCAGGGTGACCGCAGTCCCAACAATGCCGAGCGGGAAGCGACCGGCGTCTCCAGAGCATGGCTTCATCATAAGGGGCGGAACCTGCATCATTTTGAGTACTGGGTAGATTATTCCACGGATACGGACAAGGTGATCATGGGAGCCCGGATGCCCCGCAGATATGTGGCAGAAATGGTGATGGACCGTATCAGCGCCAGCCGTACTTACAGGGGAGATGCCTATACCAGACATGATCCGCTCAAGTATTTTCTGAAGAGCAAGGAGAAACTCTGGTTTATTCATCCCGCGACGAAGAGGGAGCTGGAAGGGCTGTTAAGGATGCTGAGTGAAAAAGGAGAGGACTATACGTTCAGATATATACGGTACCGCTATCTGAAAAACAGATAACGCAGGAAAACCATCAGAAAAGAGGAAAGCATGGATACACCTTTAATTGCTGAATATTATAAACAGATCGATCCGATAAAAAGAAGAAAGATTCTGGAAAAATCAGAAGCCGGGATGGAAGATCCGGAAGGAAACCGTATCCGGAAGGAACTTTGGGAGATCCGCTATAAGGAAAAGAGTGCGGCGGATCCCAATACAAGGGCCGACGGGTATCTTCGTCTATGGATGGCCATGGAATTTAACCGGAACGCTGCAGGAAAGCTTTTTGGAGCGCGGAGCGCAAAAAAAGAGATCACAAAGCTTCTGGATACCCTGGAATTTGCCCGGTTCCAGGGAGGAACCGATCTGGAGCAGGAGCTTCTGTACCGGGAATGTTGTCATATGGTGCGCAGTTATATAGAGATCAGCCGGAGGGATAAAAACTACAATTCTGTACTGATGGGCCTGTTTGCCATGAAAAAAGAAACTGCCGAACTGAAACTGCAGTCCGATATACGGGACACAGCCATCAATCTTCCCTCCGCGATCGGGATGGAAAAAGAACTGAACATTATTTCAAAAGCTGCCAGGGAAATTTCTGAACTGATGTTTCGCGGGGAAGAAGACCTGTATCTGGACTGATCATTCTGTCATAACACAGGAAAGAGGATAAATATCAATGAACAAAGAAAAACTTGGCTCCTATGATCTGGTGCAGGAGGAAGATCTTGCAGATGTGCATGCAAGGGGGAGCATTCTGCGCCATAAAAAGACTGGAGCCCGGGTCATGCTGATCGAAAACGATGACGAGAACAAGGTGTTTTGCATAGCATTCCGGACACCGTCCAGAGACAGTACCGGTGCGGCCCACATTCTGGAGCACAGCGTTCTCTGCGGCTCCAGAGAATTTCCGCTGAAGGATCCTTTTGTGGAGCTGGTCAAGGGATCTCTCAATACATTTTTGAACGCGATCACCTATCCGGATAAAACATGCTTTCCGGTAGCCAGCTGCAATGACCAGGATTTCCGGAACCTGATGCATGTCTATCTGGATGCGGTATTCTACCCGAGGATCTATGAACAGGAGGAGATCTTCCGGCAGGAAGGATGGAATTATCATCTGGAGTCGGCAGAGGGTCCTCTTTCCTATAACGGAGTGGTTTATAATGAGATGAAGGGTGCTTTTTCTTCGCCGGATGATGTGCTGGAAAGAGAAGTCCTTAATCAGCTTTTCCCGGATACCTCTTACGGGTTTGAGTCCGGAGGCGACCCGAAGGATATTCCGTCCCTTACCTACGAGAAGTTCCTGGATTTCCACAAAACCTATTATCATCCCTCGAACTGTTTTATCTATCTTTACGGAAATATGGATATGGCAGAGCATCTTGCCTTTATCGACGAGCATTATCTGTCACACTTCGATAAAAAACAGATCGATTCGGAAGTGCATTACCAGGATCCCTTCCGCAAGATCCGGCAGGCAGTCAAAGAGTATCCCGTGACGGAAAACGAAGGAGAGGAGGGGAACACCTATCTTTCCTACAGTGTGGTTCCTTCAAAGGACGGCGATATCTGCAGGGATACAGCATTCTCGGTTCTGGATTATGCACTCCTTTCCTCATCCGGCGCTCCGCTAAAAAAGGCACTGCAGGATGCCGGGATCGGGACGGATATCTACGGATACTATGACGGAAGCCTTCTGCAGCCGGTTTTCTCCATCATTGCCAAAGGATCGGATGCGCATAAAAAAGAAGAATTCTGCGCCGTCATCCGGCAGGTACTGGAAACATGCGTAAGGGACGGGATCGATCCCAAATCGATAGAAGCCGCACTGAACAGTTTTGAATTCAGCTACCGGGAAGCGGATTTCGGAGCGCATCCCAAGGGACTGATGTATGGTCTGCATATTCTGGATAACTGGATCTATACAGACGAAAATCCTTTCCGTGAGCTTAAGATGCTGTCCGTATTTGAGACACTGAGAAAGGCAGCCGGGAGCGGCTATTATGAAGAACTGCTGAAAAAAGAGATCCTCGATAATCCGCATGGATGTGTTCTTTCTCTTGTGCCTTCCATGGGCCTGGCCGGGCGTATGGAGGAAGAACTGGCAGAATCACTGGAGCAGTACCGGCAGAGTCTGACAGAAGAAGAAAGGCAGCAGCTTGTGATGAAGACGCAGGCGCTGGCTGCTTACCAGGAGGAAGAAGATGCACCTGGTGCCGCAGAGTGTATCCCTCTTCTTAAGCGCAGTGATATCCGGCCGGATATTCAGCCTCTCTGCAATGAACTGCTCAGCTTTTCGGGAAATGATTTCCTGTATCATGATGTATGTACCAATGGAATAGCCTACGTAAGTCTTCTGTTCCGGTTTGACAGCCGGGATGCAGATAAACTTCATTATCTCAGCCTTCTGCGGGCTGTGCTGGGTGATGTGGATACAGAAAGCTATACCTACAGCGAACTGGATAATGAGATCAACATTCACTGCGGCGGGATCGGAACCGTGGCGGAAGTCTATGATAATACCCGGGAAGAAGACAGCTTCCGCGTGTTTTTCAACATTCACGCCAGAGCTCTCTATGATAAACTGGATTTTGTATTCGGCATGTTCCGCGAGATTCTTCTCACCTCGCGGCTGGATGATGAAAAACGGCTGAAGGAGATCCTGGGAGAGATCCGGATGGAACTGATGACGACCTTGCAGCAGAGCGGGAATGCCACGGCTCTCCGGCGGGCTCTTTCCTACGGATCGCTGATGGCCAAGGCTCAGGATGAGATGTCCGGTATCGGATTTTACCAGTTTGTGGAGGATCTGGTACTCCATTTTGACGCGAAGAAACAGGAGATTAAAGAAAATCTTAAAAAAGTTCTTCAGGAAATTCTTGATCCTTCAATATTTATGGTCAACTATACAGGAGAACGTTCCTCCCTTGAAAAAGTAATGAGCCTCGCGGAGGATTTTAAAAAGAACCTTTCAGCACACAGCAGGGAGGAGGACAGCAGCCGGATCCGCATCGAAAAGAAAAACGAAGGATTCAAGACTTCCGGCCAGGTCCAGTTTGTGGCACAGGCAGGAAACTTTTCCAAAAAAGGTTTTTCGTATACAGGGGCGCTTGAGATCCTTCGGACGATCTTAAGCTATGATTACCTCTGGATGAATCTGAGGGTCAAAGGCGGGGCCTATGGCTGCGGCAGTATGTTCCGCAGAAATGGAACCGGCTGCTTTACATCCTACCGGGATCCTCATCTTTCCCGTACACTGGAGATCTACAAAGGAATTCCGGAGTATATCCGTTCCTTCACGGCAGATGAGCGGCAGATGACTAAATATATTATCGGGACCATCAGCAGTCTGGATACGCCAAGAACACCCAAGATGCAGGGGAGCATCTCCGGCGCGGCCTATCTGAGAGGCATCACGGAAAAAATGATACAGGAGCAGAGAGATGAGATATTAAAGGCTACACAGGAGGATATAAGAGCTCTTGCGCCGATCGTGGAAGCGATTCTGTCGGATGAACAGATCTGTGTGGTGGGGAGTGCTTCTGCTATTGAGGCAGCTGAAAATGTGTTTATGGAAACAAAGTACCTTGTAAAA
Organism: uncultured Lachnospiraceae bacterium; assembly: GCA_902782975.1. Lineage (GTDB taxonomy): Bacteria > Bacillota > Clostridia > Lachnospirales > Lachnospiraceae > Blautia_A. The sequence continues at coordinate 3,522 of CACZPF010000304.1, read as the reverse complement.
GATTGAAAAGCAGGTCCTGTCCGGAAGACCGGCGGGACCTGAAAACATGTATGAATGGCGCAGAAAATGCGGCATGCAAGAGGAAAGAAACATGAGTGAACAGACAAAATCTGGTTTTGCCGCCATCATCGGGAGGCCGAATGTCGGAAAGTCCACCTTGATGAACTATCTGATCGGGCAGAAGATCGCCATCACATCCAACAAACCGCAGACGACGCGGAACCGGATCCAGACGGTTTATACCGATGAAAGAGGACAGATCGTTTTTCTGGATACGCCGGGGATCCATAAGGCAAAAAATAAGCTGGGAGAGTATATGGTGGCGGTAGCCGAACGGACATTGAAGGATGTGGATGTCATCCTCTGGCTGGTGGAGCCGACTACTTTTATCGGAGCCGGTGAGAAGCACATCGCAGAGGAACTGAACAGGACAGGAGTTCCTGTTATTCTGATCATTAATAAAGTGGATACGGTCAAACGGGAAGAGATCGCGGAGGCTATAGAGACTTACAAAAACGTCTGTGAATTTGCCGAGGTGATCCCATGCTCGGCTTTAAGAGGACAGAATACACAGGATATTATTCCTTCCATTTTCAAGTATCTGCCCTTTGGTCCCATGTTTTACGATGCTGATACCGTTACGGATCAGCCGGAAAGGCAGATCGTGGCCGAAATCATCCGGGAGAAGGCACTTCACGCCCTGGACCAGGAGATACCTCACGGAATTGCCGTGGCGGTGGACAGTATGAAAGAACGTCCCGGCAGCGGCCATCTGATGGATATAGATGCAACCATCATCTGTGAAAGAGATTCTCACAAGGGGATCATTATCGGAAGCCATGGAACGATGCTGAAAAAAATCGGCTCCAATGCCCGGTTTGAGCTGGAACGCATGCTGGAAAAAAAGGTGAACCTGAAGTTGTGGGTAAAGGTAAAGAAAGACTGGCGCGACAGTGATTTTATGATCAAAAACTTCGGATATGATAAAAAGGAAATCTGAAAATGAACGACCTGATCACGGTACAGGGCGTAGTTCTTTCCGCCATGCCTGTCGGTGAATATGACAGGCGCATGGTCCTGCTTACCCGAGAAAGAGGAAAGATATCCTGTTTTGCAAAAGGAGCCCGGCGCCCCAAAAGTCCTTTTATGGCTGCGTCGGGTCCTTTTGTGTTCGGAAATTTTACTTTGTATGAAGGACGAAGCAGCTATAATCTGCACCAGGCCGAAATCACACATCAGTTTATGGAACTCACAAAGAAACAGCCGGGTATCTACTATGGGTATTATTTTCTGGAACTGGCGGATTACTTTGGCCGTGAAGGGATAGACGGCAAAGATGTGCTGAACCTTTTGTATGTGACGATGCTCGCCCTTTTAAACGAGAAGATCGACGACAGGCTGGTCCGTTGTGTTTATGAGATGCGCACCATGACCGTTCAGGGAATGATGCCGTCCTTATATGCCTGCGTACGGTGCCAGAAGAAGGTAGACGAGACAGGACCCGTCTGGTTTTCCCAGAGCATGCACGGGATCTCCTGCGGCTCCTGTCCGTCTGCTGCGGATGCTTTCAGGATCCTCCCGGGTACGCTGGCAGCGCTTCGGTATATGGTCAGTGCCCCCATGGGGAAGCTGTATACTTTCTCTGTTACGGAGGAAATTTTAAGAGAACTGGAAAAAGTGGTCCATGCCTATCTGTATGCTGCGCTGGACCGTCCTGTCAAAAGCCTGGATATTCTGAAGATGATGCTTCTCTGAGTGGGAATTTGTTAACAAAAATTAATTTGTATTAAGTACCCTGTGGGAGTATAATACTTATGTTAATCAGGTGAAATGCCGGGTCAGCCGGCTTAAACAGAAGTAAAATAAAGGAGACAATCGTAATGAGCAAAAAACCTACCGTTCTGATGATCCTCGACGGCTATGGCCTTAACGAGAGGCACGAAGCCAATTCCGTTTATCTTGCCAAAAAGCCGGTCATGGACAAACTTATGGCAGAATATCCCTTTGTCAAAGGGTATGCTTCCGGTCTGGCAGTAGGTCTTCCCGACGGTCAGATGGGCAACTCCGAAGTCGGCCATCTGAATATGGGAGCCGGAAGAATTGTTTATCAGGAACTTACCCGTATCACAAAGGAAATTCAGGATGGGGACTTCTTCAAAAATGAAGCACTCCTGGCAGCCATGAAAAATGCCCGCGACAATGACTCCGCCATTCACTTTATGGGCCTTCTGTCCGACGGAGGCGTACACAGTCACAATACGCATCTCTATGGCCTTCTGGAAATGGCAAAGAGAGAGGGCCTGAAAAAGGTATACGTACATTGTTTCCTGGACGGGCGCGACACTCCGCCGGCTTCCGGTAAAGGCTACATCGAAGAGCTGGAAGCAAAGATGAAAGAGATCGGTGTGGGACAGATCGGTGTCGTTTCAGGACGTTATTATGCGATGGACCGCGACAACCGCTGGGATCGAGTCGAAAAAGCCTACCTTGCCCTGACAAAGGGAGAAGGCGTAAAAGGACAGGATGCCGTCGCGGCAGTACAGGCTTCTTATGATGAAGGCGTTACGGATGAGTTTGTGGTCCCGACGGTAATCGAAAAGGACAATAAGCCTGTAACAGTCGTATCCGATAACGATTCTGTCGTATTCTTCAACTTCCGTCCCGATCGTGCAAGAGAGATTACAAGAGCTTTCTGCGATGATGATTTCAAAGGGTTTGAAAGAGAAAAGAGACTGGCCCTTACCTATGTCTGCTTTACAGACTATGACGATACGATCCCGAACAAACTGGTAGCTTTTCACAAGGTTCATCTGAACAATACATTCGGCGAATGGCTGGCAGCACATGATATGACCCAGGCCCGGATCGCCGAGACCGAGAAATATGCCCATGTAACCTTCTTCTTTAACGGTGGCATCGAAGAGCCGAACAAGGGAGAGGACAGGATCCTTGTCAAATCGCCGAAGGTTCCGACCTATGATATGCAGCCGGAAATGAGCGCTCCCGAGGTCTGCAGCAAGCTGGTGGAAGCGATCCGCTCCGGTAAGTATGATGTGATCATCATCAATTTTGCAAATCCCGATATGGTTGGCCATACAGGTGTCATTGAAGCAGCCGTTAAGGCAGTGGAAGCAGTGGATGAATGCGTCGGCAGAGCCGTGGATGCCATCTGTGAAGTGGGCGGCCAGATGTTTATCTGTGCTGATCACGGCAACTGCGAGCAGATGATCGACTATGAGACGAACGAACCCTTTACCGCACATACAACGAATCCCGTTCCCTTTATCCTGGTGAATGCAGATCCGAAATACGGCCTGCGGGAAGGCGGATGCCTTGCCGACATCGTTCCGACCCTGATCGAGCTGATGGGTATGGAACAGCCGGAAGAAATGACCGGAAAGTCTCTCCTTACCTTAAAGTAAAAGAAAAACAGGTAATTGCGAAACTCACTGGAGAGATTGAATGGTATGAATATTCAAACATCTGCAGATGCCTTAGAACTTCTTAGCTCGTCAAAAAATG
>CACZPF010000303.1 GCA_902782975.1 uncultured Lachnospiraceae bacterium | reverse complement strand
TATTTTCCCCTTTCATGGCGCATTCACTGCGCCAATAGTGGTAGATTTGAAACACAGTTTCAAACTTTCCCCTTTCATGGCGCATTCACTGCGCCAATAGTGGTAGATTTGAAACGCAGTTTCAAACTTTCCCCTTTCATGGCGCATTCACTGCGCCAGGACTCCGTCTTACTCTCCTTTAAGTACCAGCGCCGGATCAACATCTGTTGCGTTCTTGACGGGTACAAGGCAGGCAAGACCAGTGATAAGAACCGAGACGATCACTGTTACCGGCAGCAGAAGCGGCTGGAAAACAATCGTACTTGCAAATACCCTGACACTGACAAAATGCGCAAAAAGGAAGCCCAGAACAGAACCTGCGATTCCTCCGATTCCGCCCAGGAGAAGACCTTCTCCCATGAACTCCTTAATAATACTGCCGTCCGAAGCACCCAGCGCCTTTCGAAGGCCGATCTCCTTACGGCGTTCTGCCACAACCGCAGTCATGGTCGTCGCCACACAGATCATCGTCAGAACCAGAACGACCGCGGTGACCAGAAAGATCAGTGCCTGGAGCTTGCCAAGGACAGTACTTTCCGACTGGGTCACTCTTTTTACAAGCCTTGCCATGATATCGGGATAGCCTTCATTGATCTTTTCTACATAGGAATCCAGTTCATCCGCCGGCGCAGAAATGGAAAGCTCGGCAACGTCAAATTCTCCTTCACCGCAGAGTGTTTCCAGATCTTCCATGGACATGTAAACATAGTTCTCTTCCTTACCGCCAGTCTCCATAATACCGGTGATCTTCATGTCCAGTCCCAGGTTCAGAAGGTCTTCGTCACCCTCGTTTTCTTCGGTGGAACTCATCACATTGATCACATCGCCGGTCTTCAGTCCCAGCGATTCGGCGATATCCTGCCCGACCAGAATATCTCCCGATGCAGCCGGCCATTCTCCCTCTATCATCCAGTAGGGGCTGGTGGTCCTTACCTGTTCAATGTCTGTCCCGGCTGCCACAACGGGCTGCTCGTGAATGCGGATCGTTTCGTAGCGGTAAGGCGAAACACCGACCACCTGATCCTGCTTTATATATTTCAGTCCTTCCTCCACGGCGGCGCTGTCGAAAACTGCGTCGTTAGAGGAAGCCATAAAGATCATATTTGCCCCGTAATTTCTGAATTCCGCTCCCATCTGGCGCGGCACTTCAATATAGATCGTCACCAGACCCGACAGGATCGTAGCTCCTACGGCAATCGCCAGAAGAGCGACCAGCATACGGCTTCTCCTTCGCATCAGAGAGGCTGTGATCATTCTAAAAAACATTTTTCTACTTGACATAACTGCCTCCTAAAACCCTTCGATCATCTTCCATGAAGTACTTCCGCCGGACGCAGACGAAGCAGCATACGGATAGCAGGAATACTTCCGGCCAGTGTTACAGCCAGCATAAGCACGGCAACAACAGGAATAACAAAAGGCTTCATTTCTATGCTCGAATTAAATACGGTATGGCCAATGATCTGGGCGAAACCAAATCCCAGGAAATAACCAGCCACAGCTCCGACAATTCCGGTAATCAGGATCTCTGAAAGAACCAGCCCCGATATGGCGCTGTCTTTGGCACCAACGGCTTTAAACAGACCGATCTCACTGGATCTTTCCATGACAGAAGCAGTTACCAGATTGGTAATGCCCAGGGCCGATCCGATCAACGAGAGGATCGTTATCAGAACCATCAGAAGCTCTGTCTTTTCGAGGATGGCGCCTTCCGAATCCGCCACCTGACGAACAGGAGCGGCAACAGAATCTGTAATGGCTTCCTGAATCTGGTAGCAGATAGAGCTGACATAAGCGGTGCAATACCAGAGCTCATATTGAGCGATGGTAAGACTGGAAGGGTCCTTTGCCGCTTTTTCCGCCAGTTCGTTATCCGGTGTTGTCAGAGCGCTGACCTCGATTTTTGTCATATATCCGTCCGTATCGGACAACTCCTGTACCAGATCGAGCGGTGCAAAAATCTGTTCATCTTCGTCTCCGCCTGCATCGATAATCCCATGGACTGTCAGGTCAGCTTCGCCGTGGGGTCCTTTTACATGAATAACATCCCCGGCAGAAATTCCTCTCTGCTCTGCAAGAACGCGTCCCACCATGGCTTCTTTTCCGGTAACCCCTTCTTCCTGCTCATCGATCCAGCTCCCCTCTTCCACGTCCCACCAGGTACGGAGAGTCCGGATGCCTGCATCCAGACTTTCGCCTGTCGGCAGATCCAGATGATGATTGAACCAGGTTCCCACGATCGGTGCACTCTCGCCATCATCAAAGGTGATCTGTGTATCAATAAACGGTGCAAAGTCTACAATATTAAAAGCCCAGAAAATAGTCTTGATATTGCCCAGCTCCGATTCCAGCAGATATGAACCGGTATCCGTACCGCCGCCCTCCATCTCGTAGAGGTCGCTCATGACAGAGACCGATTTAGGCAGAACCGTGATATTGGCGCCGTAAGTCTTCAGTTCCTGATTTACTTTATCGCCCACATCCAGCATTACATTGATCATTGCTGTGGCAAGTGAAGTGCCAAGCATGATCGTCAGGGCAATGATCAGCATTTTTTTCCACTGACGGGCAAAAGCACCCTTGATCATTCTCAAAAACATGACTTCTCCCCCTCTTACTTAAATTCATCCTGGTGCTCGATCAGGGTAGAGGTCGGTACCACAATGTATCCATCCCCGACTTTATAATCGATGACGATAGGATTGCAGCCGCCCTTGAAACCAATGGTATTGATGTTCATAACAACATCGCAGAGCTTGCAGACGATCTGTCCGTTCCGTTCAAAATAGCCCGTCTCGCCGCAGATATCACAGGCATCCAGACCGATGCCGTAGGATGAAGAATTCGGTTTCTTGATCACGATAAACCGTACTGTAATATTATCCGGTGTCGTGTAGGCAAAACGGTGAAGATGACCGTCCGAAACCTGTTCCAGAGGAACATAGACATTATCATCTTTCACAATGCTCTCTTCGATCGGCGAAAGCTCAACAGGGCGGTTGGCATAAGCCTTAATGGGGGTCAGAATTACGATACCCAGCACAAAGCAGACAAGAGCCGTGGTTCCCCAGCGCCTGATACTGCGCCATCTGGCACGGATCTTCCGATGCTGTGCAGGATTATTGTAGGGCTCGTTCACATGAAAACTGCGGATCCACATAATGACCGGAAGCAGAGCACCCGCTGCCATAATGCCAAAAATAAACAAGTCTGAATTATTAGAAGTCCATTTTATAAAATGGAATACATTGCTTCCGGAAATGATTCTTTTGGTATATAAAACAGAAACGATTTTTCCGATCTGCTGCGCCGCATTGATTACTGCGGCAGCGATAAGGACTACTGTCAGAAGAGGCCGGGGCGAACGGCTGCCGACCCTTTTAACAGCAATGCCGGCCAGAATGGCCACAATCAGTCCCAGAATAAGTCCTGCCAGCCGGGTAAAGAACGCAGACGAAAACACTCCTGCCCCTCCCAGCGAAAAGTTAAAGGGATATCCGAAAATATCCGGGAATGCATAAAACACCAGCGAAGCCAGATATACTGCGCCCATAATACAGGTCACGATTCCAGGAACCTTTCCGGTCTTTTTGCTGCGGACAAATGCAGAAAGGACCAGCATCAGAACCAGAGCCGCAAGTGACACAGAAAATGTCCGGACATTCCAGATACTCGTATGAACCAGGCTGGTCGTATTTTTCATATAAGACATAACTGCCGCACCGATCAGGCCCAAGACAGCCCCAATATTCAAAATCACTTTTCCGAACTTGACATATTTACCACAGAGCCACGCATACAGAAGTCCGGTAAGAATGGCTGTGGAAAGTAAACCTTCCGCGCCAAGGATCAGATAATTCAACATAATATTTCTCCTCGTATCTGCAGGTATCTTCTGGCATACCTGCCTTTCAGATGACGATTTTATAGTCAACGACAGAAAAGACTTGTCGTTGACTATAAAACCTCCGGTAGAATGCGCACAGATCTGCATCGGAAATATGCCGCTTTACGCGGCGCAGATCTGGCGCAGCAAACGCCAAAGTAAAGAGGACTTTGTCGTTTACTGTAAAATGCCGGAAAAACATTGTCCGGCAGCAAAATACGCCTCCTCATATTTGCGTTTCTTAACGCACGAAAAGTCAACTCTGTCAGACAGGGTTGACTTTTCGTATCTATTCTTTTTTCGTAAGGAAGTACAGGGAATTACCACTCCTGCGGAACATACTCCCAGCCTTCATAGGTTACTGTAAGGTTTCCATCTCCGAATACATCCTCAAGCAGTCCGCCAGGGCCTGTTTCTGCATCACTGTGGATCAGATATCCGTTCTCTGCCGGTGAATGGAAAGTAAAGGTAACGGTGTAAGTATCAGCATTCGGAAGAGAGATGTTGGCGCCATAGTGCGGGCCGTCAGAAGCGCTCATAACCATGAATGTACCATGTGCTTCGTTTCCTTCTTCTGTACCGACTACATCAAAGTCTACCGTCAGATACGGAACCCAGTCGCCAAGGCCGTATCCAAGGTTGTTTTCCATGGCGGAAACATCGCATTCCAGATGCATGTCATATTTCTCCGTGTCTTCCTGGCCGGGAGACATGGGCACGGGCTGGAAATAAACTGCGGAAACATTCATGAATCCGACTTCTTCGTCTTCGAAGATGGGGAATTCTTCAAAACCTGCTTCTGCATGCGCAACGGATGCTGTAAGGCTGAAAGCCATTACAGAGGTAAGAAGTAATGCTACTGCTTTTTTCATCTAAATTCTCTCCTTTGAATTTTATTTATTTGATCCATGCCGTGCATGGGTACAAACCTGTTTAATCTGATATTCTTCGGACTGATCCGGTCCATATTTTCTTTCATGAGCTGTTCACGTATTATGAAGTTTTTCTATTCTCCGGTTATCGTGTCATCTGCTCTTATTCGCTTCTGCTTTCAGACGGATCTGTTTGTTCTTCTTCATTACGATCACAAAGGTAACCACTGTGATCACCAGCAGGATCAGCTGCGGGATGAAGGTTCCAAGATATGGATAGAAACCAAGGATGCTGCAGATCTCAGTTGCTGCGCTCGTCGTACCCGAAGAAGCATCCGGAATCCAGAGAAGCCAGGAAGGCTTGGTCAGCATGAACTCAAAGTCATCAAATACGCCGCCTTCCATCAGTTCCTTGATTCCGTTTCCAAGGAAGCTGATCGTCATAAATGCCATCAGAATACTGGTAGCCAGGAAGAACGGCTTGATCGGCAGCCTGATGGACAGGAAGCGGATCAGAAGGAACACGACTACCAGAACAGCACACCCTGCGCCAAATCCTGCCCAGACCATATTTGCATGGCCTTCGCCAAGCATTGGCTGGTAGAAAAGAATCACCTCGGCGCCTTCACGGAAAACCGCAAGCCAGGCTGTAAATCCAAGAGCCATCATATTTCCCGTCTGTGCGGAGGAAGCAACCTTTCCCTGAATGTAGCCTTCCCAGGCAGCCGCCTCGGATTTACTGACCATCCAGTTGGATACATAGAACAGAACCACTACCGCTGTAAGTGCTGCAACGCCTTCGATGATTTCCTGCGTCATGGTGGTTTCCGGATTGATGGACTTAAGCCACGCCAGAATGCCGGCCATGATAAAACTGCACACAACGCCCAGAACAGAGCCAACGTAAACAGGTACAACACCTTTCTTATTTCCGGATTTTACAAGGTAGGCAATGATCGCACCTACCACCAGAATCGCTTCCAGGCCCTCACGGAGAATGATACCAAAGCTGCCCGCAAAGGTTGCCGCTGCAGAGCCCGCTGATATCGAGGCCGTATTTGCTGTATCTGTATCATCAGAAGCTGCTCCCGCATCTGACGCATTTTTTGAAGCAATAGGACCTTCCGGACTCAGGATAAGAGCGTCCTCGTGAAGCATTTCCGAAAGCTTCTCTGCTTCCTGGCGGATCGCCTCTGTACCAAGATCCTTCTTAACTGCTTTACGAAGGGTCGTAAACTGAAGCTCCACTGCGCTTACACGGGAACCGGAAATGTACGTCATAACATTCCGTTCGAACCCAGTCGTCTCGTAATATCCCCAGTAAGTTGCTTTTGCATAATCATAAGCGGCGTTCTTATCACCCGCTTCATAGAGATCTGCTGCGTGGAGGCCTACCTGTTCGATCGCATCCGCCGCGTCATTCCAGTTCCAGGATGTGATGCCTGTGGCTGCCAGATACTCTTCCCAGGTGAGATAGTATTCGCCGGCTCCGGCGCCGATATTGGCCAGGGAACCTTCCGGACTCAGTACCTGTGCATCTTCGTGGAGCATGGAGGAAAGCTTTTCCGCCTCCGTCCTGATCTGCTCCGCGCCCAGATCCTTTTTAACCGCCTTACGAAGCGTTGTGAACTGAAGTTCTACTGCACTGACCCGGGAACCGGAAATATACGTCATAACATTCCGTTCAAATCCCGTCGTCTCGTAATATCCCCAGTAGGTCGCTTTTGCATAATCGTAAGCAGCCTTTTTGTCGCCGGCTTCATAAAGGTCCGCCGCATGAAGGGCCACTCTTTCGACCGCATCCGCCGCATCATTCCAGTTCCACTCGGAGAGGCCGTGCCCAGCCACATATTCTTCCCATGTGAGGAAATAATCGGAATCTCCTCCGGTCTTTGCGGTTTCCGTTTCTGTTGAAACGCTGCTGCTTCTCGCATTTTCCACAACTGTTTTGACAGCAGGCAGAAGAAGAAGTACAACCATGATCACGACCAGGAGCATGGGAAGGAAATTGACAAGATTTCTGTTTTTTGTTGTTGACATGTTACTACTTCCTTTAGATATGTTTTCATGGCGAACTTTGGTTAGTTCATGCGAACTAACTCAATTTCTGTGCGTTATTATAGTCTTGCGCGGGTTAGATATGTATAACAATATTGACTTTATCCTTCAATTTTCTATCACAATATTGACTTTATCATTAAGTATATGTTTAAATAAAACGCAGAAGTTAACCATGTCTAAATGTGCAATGACACAGCTGTGTACGTATGAAGGGATGTTCATGATGACAAAAGAACAATTACAGGCTATTCTAATGAAAGATAAGACTTATGACGGGAAATTCTATTGCGGAGCCAGGACGACCAGGACGGTCTGCCTTCCTTCCTGTGCCGCCAAGAACTGTAAAATGGAAAACATTATTATCTTTGATACGCTGCAGGACGCCCTGAAAGCCGGTTATCATCCTTGTCTGCGGTGCCGTCCTGACCATCTGGAGTGGCAGGGTTCTCATAAGGAGCTGGTTTCCAGAACAAAAGCACTCATCAATACGACCTATAAAGAAAAATTTTCAATTAATGACCTTTCGGGAAAGCTGTTCGTGAACGGAAGTTATCTCGCCCGCACCTTTAAAAAGGAAACCGGTGAGACTCTTCTCTCCTATTTTAACAGTGTACGTTGTGAAAAAGCGGCCTCACTCCTTGCCCGCAAAGATCTCTCCATCTCCTTTATCAGCAGTGAAACCGGCTTCTGCTCAGCTTCGCATTTTACGAAAGTCTTTAAGGATCACTATCACTGTACCCCCAATGAATACCGGAAAAGATCGAACACCGGCAAATTAAAAAAACAGACATTATAGAAATAAAAAAATCAGAACAAAAGCAGTAAGGAACTGAAACAGAATGTATAAAAGCCCCCTCGATTCCGGCGGGGGCTTTTTGATCAGCTCCTTCTTCAGCTCTTCCCTCAGTTCCTTCTTCAAACCATTCCCATGTCTCTGTATTGCTTTTTAATAGTAGAAATTGTAAAATATATTTATTGAAGCTTATGAACTTATTTAAACAATTTCGGGAGGAAATTTTATTATGAAAGCTTTCAATCTTGACAGAGAATGGTTTTTCGGATTCGGACCTCGCAATCCTTTCCAGCCGGGAATTTCTCCCGATGACAAAATGGTGAATCTTCCCCATGATTATATGATCGGAACGGAAACTTTTCCAGATGCGCCGGCAAAAGGAGCATCCGGCTTCTATACAGCCGGTGTGGCACATTATATGAAAAAGGTCATGATTCCGGCTGAATGGAAGAATGATCTTGTATTTCTCTGCGCAGACGGCATTATGATGAATGCCACCATCGAAGTAAACGGCAGCAAAGCTGCTCTGCAGCATTACGGGTATGCACCTTTCTGCACAGACATTACTCCTTATCTGTACTTTGGAGAGGAGAACCATCTGACGATCACAGTAAATCCCAGCATGCAGCCCAATTCCCGCTGGTATTCCGGCGCAGGCATCTTCCGGAGCCTGACACTTATGCATGCTCCCAAAGTGTATATCGCCAACGATGGTATTTTTGTCTATACAAAAGACATCGAGTTTGATGAGAAGGGAAATGCTGTCTCAGCCTGCCTGAACGCCGAAGTTGAAATCGTCAATCGTACAGATAAAAACCAGATCGTCAAAGTGACCACAGGTCTCTGTCCGGATACCGGACATGAGGACATCTGCGGCGGGTCCGGCTGCTCTGAAGAATCCTGCTGTTCAGGCAATATACAGAACTGTATCCTCTCCCGCTCCGCAAGAATCCAGGTAAATCCCGGAAAAACAGAGACCGCTCATCTTACGCTTACCGTAGATTCTCCTGCCCTCTGGGATGTGGACACCCCTAACCTTTATAAAGTGTGTGCTTCTGTAACTATCGAAGGAGAATACCGTACCCACTTTATTCCCGCTGCTCCCGATGAGATCACCAGCGATTCACAGTCCGTTCTGTTTGGGATCCGCAGGATCCAGGCTGACGTAAAACACGGTCTTCGTATCAACGGACATTCCGTCAAACTGAAAGGCGGATGCCTGCATCATGATAACGGACCTCTTGGGGCTGTATCTCTCTATGATGCTGAAATGCGAAAACTTTCCATTCTTAAGTCCATCGGCTATAACGCGGTACGTACTACGCATAACCCGCCCTCTGCCGCCTTTATGGAAGCCTGTGACCGTCTGGGAATTTATGTGTTTGATGAAGCCTTCGACACATGGGGCATGGGCAAGATGCCCGGGGACTACAACCAGTTTTTCGAGACAGACTGGCCGAAAGATCTGACAGCCTTTATAAAAAGAGACCGCTGCCATCCTTCCGTGATCATCTGGTCCACAGGCAACGAGATCACCGAGCGCGCAGGTCTCGGCAACGGGTATACACTTGCGGCCGCCCTTGCCCGGACCTTTAAATCTCTGGATCCCTCCCGCCCTGTCTCCAATGCCATCTGCTCCTTCTGGAATGGTCTGGATGATGCCATGACAGAAGAAATGTTCCGGAAAATGCAGGATTCAGCCGGCGGCGACCTTCAGAATGCCTCGGTGGAGGATGACGACGATACAAGCTGGCAGGATATAACAGAACCCTTTACCAACGGTCTTGATATCGTAGGCTACAACTATCTGGAAGAAAAATACAAAAAAAGCCATGAAATGTTCCCCGAGCGGATCATTCTGGGATCCGAAAACTTCGGATGGTCCATCGGTATTCACTGGCCGATGATCGAAAGCACTCCCTATGTGATCGGTGATTTTACCTGGACTGCCTTCGATTACATAGGCGAAGCCGGTATCGGAAAGAGTCTGTTTGTAGAGCCGGATGACCCGATCCTCAAACAGGGTCTGTTTGCTCTTCAGTCCCATGTTTCAAGCTATCCCTGGCGTCTTGCCAATGACGCTGATGTAGATATCTGCGGGAATATTCTTCCCCAGGGCATTTACCGGCGTATCGTATGGGGAAGCAAAGAAACTGCCGTCTTCTCCTATGATCCTGCCTCTTATGGAAAAACGGAAATGATCAGCCGCTGGGGCTTTACCGGTGTTCTGAAATGCTGGAATTTTGAGGGAATGGAAGGAAAGCCGGTGAAAACAGCCGTCTTTTCCAGAGGAGATGCTGTAGAATTATTTGTGAACGGTGTTTCCTTCGGTATCAAAAAAGCCGGTGAATCCCAGGCCTTCGACATGCCCTGTACCTTTATCTTTGATGCCGTTTATCAGCCCGGAACGCTGGAAGCAGTCAGCTATATGGATGGTGTCGAAATATCCCGCGACAGGCTTTCTTCTGCGGGAAAACCTGCCGCCCTCAGACTGATGAAGGAATCCATTCCCTGTGCTGCCGGAACAGACGCCGCAGAAGATGTATCCTCCTTATCCGGCGTGATGACCAGAGCAGACGGTCACAGGATCATTTACATAAAGGTGGAGGTAGTAGATGAGGCAGGGAATGTTGTTCCGGATGCCGCTCTTCCATTGTCTGCTTCTGTGGAAGGCAGCGGGTTTGACCTGGCGGCTTTCGGCTCCGGCAATCCCATTACAGACGAAAACTATACCTCCGGAAGCTTTAGATCCTACCGTGGGCGTGCCCTCGCTGTAGTCCGCACAACGTACGATGAAGGGGAAGCTGTTCTTACCATACATCATGACACGCTGGGCGATGCCAGGATCACCCTCTCTTCCAGAAGCTGAGATTCAAAATCCTGAAATGCAAAAACTGAGATTCAAAACACCGGAATAAAAGGAGACCGTCTATGAAAAAATCCGCTTCCGCTTTTTCCATTATGCTTGCCTGCATGCTCTGGTATGTACCTGTCATGGCAGAATACACCATCGTAACTGAACCAGTCGACAGTTATCAACGCGAATTTACTGAACCGGAAGGATATGATACGGAGGAAACCTTTGCCGCCGATACAGCAGGGTCCGCTCTTCCGTATGCATCGGATAATTCTTCCTTCCAGACAGAGGATGACATAGCGTTTTCTGACGGCAATATCGGGTTTTACACGGGTATGCTGAGTTCTCTGTACAGATTTATAAATGGAAACCAGCCGGTTTCCGCCTTCTCCATCAGCGCCGATGAACTGACTTCTCAACAGAAGGCTTTTCTGCTTTATTATTACCAGTACAACGTAAGCGACAGCCGGATAAAAAGCGAAGGGGAATTCAACTGCGCCTATATCCGGGACATGCAGGATATCCTGCATGAACTCTTTTATAATGCCGGCGATGAGGATCTGCAGTATTTCGAGCAGAACTATGTCGACAGCCGGACAGCAGAGCTTTATTACATGCCTGGTACAGGGGATTTTGGAGATGCGGGGTCCTATTATTTTAATAACACCCGGATCGTCGATTCCTCCCAGGACTATGTCACCATTTCCGGAGATGTTATGGAATATGACAATGCCGAGTCCGCCTACCTATTCTCCGATACCTTTCACGCAACATTTAAGGTACAAACGTATAACGGCCGTCCCTGCTATTCCTTTGATTATCTGAGCGTCGGAAGCACTTCCGATACTTATGGCAGCAGCGGTTATGACGGTTCGGCCATCAATTACGAAGGTGTTGACATCGAAACAAAATCTTATCTTTCCGGCCTCG
>CACZPF010000302.1 GCA_902782975.1 uncultured Lachnospiraceae bacterium | reverse complement strand
GTATTTATAGAGATTCAGGAGTCTGCGGCTCAGATGAAAGCGGAAGGGTTCGTGAATGCACCGGACATTGCGCAGAAGATTCTGGAGTAATCCAGGGAGGTTGGCATAGTGAATTTACTTTACAATCCCGGCAGACTCGGCCTCCCTGTCCATCTCAAAGGATTTCTCTTTATTCGGATCTTCCCGTGGGGAAGGCAATCATTTTATACTCCCATGTCGGATCGATCTGCTGGTATTCCGATGAAGACATCTGAATGTTCACCTCATTGCCCGGGGCATATTTTAAATTAAAATAGGTCTCGTGACCGCCAAACACGATTTTGCCGTTTTTATAGAAAATCAGGCTGACCGTTCCCCGCAGATCAGCGAATCCGGTTTTATTTACAAGCGTACCTGTAAACAGCCAGGATCCGGAGGGTTCCTTGTTCATCTTCAGGTTCGTCACGGACATTTTGCCTGTTGTTGTATATTTGCTGCTGTCCGGATCTACATAGTAGAAATTGTCGGTAGAATCCATACCGTTTTCAAGACGGAGATCCACTTTGTCGACAACACCATCTCCTGTAGAACAAACGAAGGATCTTGTTACCGTATCATGGGGAGAGATGTAACTGATATTGATTTTCGTGTATTTTGTCAGCAGCTTTCCTGCGGAATCATATCCATTTACGGAGACACATGGGATATACAGGACACGATCGGTAGGATTGCATACTGAAACAACAACACTCAATTCCCCTCCCAGGCCTTCCTCCGTATAGCTCTTCCAGCAGGACTCCACGATATAAGGCTTTATGGATGCTTTTTTTGCTGTCTTTTTCTCTGCTTTTTTCACTGTGACTTTGCACTTATATGTCTTTTTACCTGCTTTTGCCTTGATTATGGCGGTTCCGGCCTTCTTTGCGGTGACCACACCTTTCTTACTGACGGAGGCTACCTTTTTCCTGGAAGAAGACCATTTTACTTTCTTTTTATTCTTTTTCAGTTTCAGTTTGTATTTTTTCCCCTCGGCCAGACTGATTTTTGTTTTGTTGAGCTTCGGTGAGGCCTTGGCGAAGACCGGATTCAGACCGGGGATCGCAAAAAACACTGCGCCAATGATAAACAAAAAGAAAAGACATTTTCTTACCCGCTGGCCAAAACTGACGGCTGCTGTTTTTGTATCCTGCGATAAATTGGTATCCATTTTGGAACAACTCCTCCTTTCTGACTGCCAATACAATAACGTCATGACAGCAATGCAAATGGGATGCCTGATCTTATATAATTATACTAAGCATATTTCCGTAATTGTACAAGACTCTGATTGAGAGAATTCGTGAAAACGAAAAGAAACAGCGGCCTCTATCAATTTCTCCTGGAAATAATTTGAATGGTCTGATTTTGGAATCAGCGTAAGAAGTATACAGGATAGGATGTCAGTCTTGTCATGATAATGAATGAGAACAGACCTGTCTGAATATCTGATACAGACATGCATCTGGTCAGGTTAGCAACTGCCTTCAAGGATGCTGAGGTATTTTCTGAGCCCATCCATATCATAGATCTTTATTTTTCCGCGTTCAGTTTTGATAAATCCCATTTTGGAGAGCTTTTTGAGCTTTTCAGTGACTTTGACTCTAGTAGACCCTATGATATTTGCCAGTTCGTCGTGTGTTATACATATATAGGTGTCTGCCTGGCCGGGGTAGAGCATGTATCTGTCATGGTGGATAAGAATGTTACAGATACGGCACTCCAGAGACCTGGACATAAAATCTTCCTCGCGGAAAGTGAGGCAGCGGAGTTTGGAGGCCAGTATACGGATGATCAGGCTGGCCATATCCGGATGCCTGCTGATTACTTCCATTATCTCACTTTTAGTCCAACACACTATCTCAGTTTCACCGCCGTAAGCTTTGGCAGAAACCATCCGGGGACCTTCATCGAAGGTTTCTGATTCACCAAATACATTCGGAGAGGATAATATGGTAAATGAGCGTTCGGAACCGTCTGACATTAAGCTAAATATTTTTACCATTCCCTTGATGATATAGTACATACCATCACTTTTGACATCTCTCTCGAATATAATCTGGTTACGGAGATAGGTCTTGCGGCGGACAGTTTCCGTATGTCGGCACATCTCATAGTAAAAGCGTTTATAAATGTTTTCTTCCATAATAGCTCATTCCTGGGAAATGCTGATTAATCCACGAGCGGCACCTGTCGGGAAATCATTCGGTCAATCTGTGAAAAGTCTTAAATCATCGGTTCCTAAAGAAAAACAGCATATGATGTCATACGCTGTTTTTTAAGGATATTGTATTGAATTCTTCGTTTAATAAAATTAACCGGCATTCCAGGAACCCTGATGCCTGCTCAAGAACCGGTTCCCGACGAGGAACTTATACAAAGTGATTATCTGATAAGTGAACCAGCGAATATGTATTGCATATTATACAATACTCTATTCGCACAATCAATATAAAAAGTCCGGAAGTGCATATCCTTAAAGAAGATCTTAAAGGACTCAGACACGAGGTAATCAGTCTTCTTTCATATACGAGGGCTTTACCCATACACCTCTGTCTGTAAGCAACTTAATATGTGACTTATACAGAGCGTCAGTTGGTACATGAGTCATAGGGGTTTTGTCACCAAGGCAACGGTTCTTCTCGAATATGGGCTCTTCATAGATAAGTTTGCACTGCTCTGTACGCAGATCTTTCATCCAATTTCCGAATACACTTCGCTGCCTGTACTGACGCAGTCCCTCAATATCAATGATGCCACCTGCGTAAGCTGCACAGCCGCCAGATACATGATTGTTGATTACCTGTCCGTGGTAGTCAACTACCATTGAATGTCCTCCGAATACGTCAACAGGCCAAGGTGAATCATGTGTTGCCAGGCAATTTGCAACATTGGGGGCGATCACATAACAGGTATTGTCAAGAGCTCTTGCCCTATTCTGGATCTCCCACCAGCCTGCAGAAATAGCAGGCTCGGGACCACTTGCCCTGTAGATGATCTCTGCTCCGTTCATGGCCAGGCCTCTGGAAGGCTCCGGATAATCTCCGTCCTGGCAGACCAGCATACCTATCCTGCCTATTTCAGTATCAGCAACCGGATAGAATGCATCAAGACCGGTGCCGTACAACTCTGTCCATTCGTCCCAGATATCATGAGGAACACAGGTGTGCTCACGAGCAAATACATTTAATTTGTAGCTTTGAAGGACTATATCGCCATTAGGGCCAAACAAAATAGCCGAATTAAAATATTTGCCGGGAAATTTGGGATGTTTTACTCTGGCTTGACAGATAAGGAAGAATCTATGCTGCTGTGCGATTGCGGCCAGCATATCAGTTTCCGGACCTGGGACATCGATGGCAAAATGCTCTGCTGAATAACTGTGCTCCCAATCCATCAACTCGTCAGTAAATCCCTGGATAACACCTTCCGGGATGGTAACAAGCTTGACCGGCATCTCGATTTCCGAAAGATAGATAGCTGCCTCAATAAGTTCCTGGCAATGTTCAATATTTTTTTTGATTTCATCCCTGCTGTAGGTCCATTTGCTTGAAGGCTGCAAAGCCAATGCCATATACTGTTCAATCATTCTATTACCACCTTTCCCTGGATAATATAAGGAATGGGTATTGTTACCCGGTTAACAGATGTACTAGTACCCGCGGATATAGCTATTAATATTGAATAAGTATACTGCATTTGCAGCAAATGGTCTGTCACTAATGGTACATAAGAACGAATATTTGTGCCCTGGATGAGATGGGCTTGCGATGAAGAAGACGGAGATCTGTTTGATGATTAAGGCGATGACAATGACGAAGACAACGACAGAAATGCTGTATGTAAGGATGGGGCGCGGGCTGTAAATATGACTGAAAAAGCTTGATTGAAAAAAGCGGTCAGATTGTTTACCGTCTGAAGATATTACAGGCAGGCAGTCAAAAAAGGGACCTTTGTTACCCGTATCTCTACAGGTAACAAAAAGTCCCTTTCGTTATTCTAAGCTTTCATGTCCGACTCTATTCTTTTTCCCAAAGCGTTTTCTCATGAGCGGTTTTATTCCGCCTGCTTCCAGAATCATCCACTGCTGCTGGCCAAGCCTGTCACAGGGCAGGACTTCACCCATTTCCAGAATTGCTGCGGTACCTTCTTTCAGATCAAGCGCGACTGTCATGCCGTCCCTGACTTTGCTGCTGATGCCGGGGCAGACGAT
>CACZPF010000301.1 GCA_902782975.1 uncultured Lachnospiraceae bacterium | reverse complement strand
GGCAGGGCGGTTGATCCGGACAAAAGATGATGTAGGGATCATCCTTTTGCTGGATGAACGCTTCGGATGGATGGAATATGATGATCTGTTTCCGGTCGAATGGGCTGACCGGCAGAGAGTAAGGATATCCACCGTGGAACAGAGGATCGGTGAGTTTTGGGACAGTCATGCAAAATCAATTTGACTTGCCCGTTTTTTCGATGTACCATAGGAGTTGATATTTTTCAGAGAAGGAGGAACAGGATGGGGAGAGGACCAGATTTCCGGGTAGGAACGGGATATGATGTTCACCGGCTGGCAGCAGAGAGGGATCTGATCATAGGAGGCGTCAGGATCCCCTTTGAGAAAGGGCTTCTGGGACACTCAGATGCAGATGTGCTCGTTCATGCGGTGATGGACGCTCTTTTAGGAGCGGCCTGTCTTGGCGATATCGGCCGGCATTTTCCGGATTCAGATGACCAGTATAAAGGGATATCCAGTATCCTGCTTCTTGAAAAGGTCACGGATCTTATCAGCCGGAAAGGCTATCAGATCGGAAATGTGGATGCCACGATCATCGCCCAGAAACCGAAGATGGCCCCATACCTTTCTGCAATGCAGAGGAATATGGCGGAGGCCATGAACATCGATATGGATCAGCTGAACATAAAAGCCACCACAGAAGAAAAGCTGGGGTTTACCGGAAGAGAAGAGGGAATCTCAGCCCAGGCCGTATGTCTGCTGGTGCGAAGAGAGATAAGATAGGAGATATTATGAGGATTTTTAACACCCTGACCAGAAGAAAAGAAGAATTTGTCCCCCTGGAAGAAGGAAAGGTCAAAATGTATGTCTGCGGACCTACGGTTTATAACCTGATCCACATCGGCAATGCCCGCCCGATGATCATTTTTGACACGGTCCGCAGGTATATGGAATACAAGGGGTATGAGGTAAATTACGTTTCAAATTTTACGGATGTTGATGATAAGATCATTAAAAAAGCCCTGGAAGAGGGTGTGACCTCCGAGGAGATCTCCACCCGGTATATTGCAGAGTGCAAAAAAGATATGGAAGGCATGAATGTGAAGCCTGCCACGACCCATCCGCTGGCCACCCAGGAGATCGACGGTATGCTGGATATGATCAGCACATTGATCGACAAAGGCTTTGCCTACGTGGCCGGAGACGGAACGGTCTATTTCCGTGTCAAACGATTTCCGGAATACGGAAAGCTTTCCCATAAAAATCTGGATGATCTGCAGTCCGGGTTCCGGACGCTGAAGGTCTCCGGAGAGGATCAGAAGGAAGATCCGCTTGATTTTGTTCTCTGGAAACCGAAGAAGGAAGGGGAGCCTTTCTGGACTTCTCCCTGGTGCGACGGAAGACCCGGCTGGCATATTGAATGCTCAGTCATGTCCAGAAAATATCTCGGGGAGGAAATCGATATTCATGCCGGCGGAGAAGACCTGATCTTCCCCCATCACGAAAACGAGATCGCTCAGAGCGAATGCTGCAATGGAAAGCTTTTTGCCAGATACTGGATGCACAATGCGTTTCTGAACATTGATAACCGGAAGATGTCCAAATCTCTCGGAAACTTCTTCACTGTCCGTGAGATCGGCGAAAAGTATGACCTGCAGGTCCTGCGGTTCTTTATGCTCAATGCCCATTACCGCAGTCCGCTGAATTTCAGCGCCGACCTGATGGAATCCTCCAGAAGCGCCCTTGAAAGGATCCGTGAATGTGCTTCGCGTCTTGCCGACAGAAAGAAGAATGCGGCATCTGCTTCCCTTACAGAGGAAGAGGCAGCTCTTCTTAAAGAAGCAGAAAAATATACGGCTGCCTTTGAAGAAGCGATGGATGATGACTTTAATACAGCAGATGCGCTGGCCGCAGTGTTCGATCTTGTAAAGTTCGCCAATACCAATGTGACAGAGGGAAGTTCTGCTGCATTCGCAGAAGGAGTACTTGGAATTCTGACGAAGCTCTGTGATGTGCTCGGCCTGATCCTCGAGAAGAAGGAAGAGATCCTGGACGAGGAGATCGAATCACTGATCGCAGAACGTCAGGCGGCGAGAAAGGCAAAGAACTTTGCACGGGCTGATGAGATCAGGGACGAGCTCCTGCAGAAGGGAATCATTCTGAAAGATACCAGAGAAGGTGTAAAATGGCAGAAAGCGTAACCTTGCCAGAAGATACAGACCTCTCCAGGATGACGGAGCTTTTTCACATGCAGATCCCGGATCTTCGGACTCTTTCTCCCCTGACGCTTGCCTATCTGGGAGACGCGGTTTATGAAGAGATCGTCCGCACCTGGCTGGTGCTGCGGGGCAGATGCCCGGTAAATCAGCTGCATACCAGGGCGAGCCGTATGGTCAGAGCTTCCGCCCAGTCTGCCGTGATCGGGTTTCTGGAGCCTGATCTTACGGAAGAGGAATTAAGTGTTTACCGGCGGGGACGAAATGCCAATTCCCATACAATGGCAAAAAATGCCAGCATGAGTGATTATCGCCGGGCTACGGGGTTTGAAGCCCTGATGGGGTATCTTTACCTGAAAAATGACAGGCAGAGACTGCTGGAACTGGCCGGCAGAGGGATCGACTATCTGGAGAGCTGTAAGTAACAGGCGGATTTGAGATCCGTAAGAGACGGGCGGAGATTCTTGAGAGAGATCCTGCATGAAGTATCGAAAGGTTGAGAAAAAGAAATGAGTGAACAGATCGAAGGCCGCAATCCGGTTCTGGAAGCTATGAGAGCCGGGAAAAGTATCGATAAACTGTTTCTGCTGGATGGCTGCATGGACGGCCCGATCCGTACCATCGCCCGGGAAGCAAAGAAACATGATACGCTTGTGACCTATGTTACAAGGGAACGTCTGGACCAGATGAGCGAAACCGGAGCACATCAGGGTGTCATTGCCCAGGCTGCTGCCTACGAATATGCTGAGGTGGAGGATATTCTGGCAAAAGCCAGAGCAAAGGGAGAACCTCCTTTTCTGATCCTGCTGGATGATATTGAGGATCCTCATAACCTGGGGGCGATCATCCGGACGGCAAACCTTTGCGGGGCGCATGGCGTGATCATTCCTAAAAGACGTGCTGTCGGACTTACGGCAACTGTGGCAAAAACATCCGCCGGAGCCATTAATTATACGCCGGTAGCCAGGGTGACGAACCTTGGGAAAACGATCGACGATCTGAAAAACGAAGGAATCTGGTTTGTCTCTGCCGATATGGACGGAGAACTGATGTATCATGTAAACCTGACAGGCCCCATCGGTCTGGTGATCGGGAATGAGGGCAGCGGTGTGAGCCGTCTGGTCAGAGAAAAGTGTGATCTCACAGCATCCATTCCGATGCGCGGAGATATCGACTCTCTGAATGCTTCGGTCGCGGCGGGTGTTCTGGCTTATGAGATCGTCCGTCAGAGAATGGCGGCAGGACAATAGGGACAGGGCGGCAGGGCTGTCGGTAAACAGATGTCCTGGTCTGGTGCCTGGAATCCTGTGTGGCAGAAAGTGGTGCATGTATGGAATCAAAGATGGACACTACAGTTCAGAATGGCCGGGAAGACCCTGGCGGGCAGATTCAGAGCGGTGCAGGCATTGCAAAATATGAAGATCTGCCGGATGAAGAATTGATCTTGAGAATGCGTTCCGGAGAACCCGGCATTTCGGATTATCTGATGGAAAAATATAAGTGGCTGGTCAGACAGAAGGTCAGGGAAATGTTTCTGGTGGGCGGAGAACAGGATGATCTCATCCAGGAGGGGATGATCGGTCTGTTTAAAGCAGTGAGGGACTATCGCCCGGACAAGGAGACTTCGTTTCAGACTTTCGCCAGATTATGCATTGACCGGCAGCTGTATACAGCGATCAAAACACAGAACCGGCAGAAGCATCTTCCTTTGAATACTTATATTTCATTAAGCACAGAAGGAGAAGAGATCCGTCTTTGGGACGGCAGATCCGAGGATCCTGAAAAAATCCTGCTCGAGCAGGAAAGTGCCAGGCTTCTCCGGAAGAAGATCTGGGCCAGCCTGAGCAGGCTGGAGACGCAGGTCCTGGAAAGCTATCTGGAGGGTGCCGGCTACAGCGTAATTGCTGAAAAGATCGGCAAGACCCCAAAATCTGTTGACAATGCGCTGCGCCGTATCCGTACAAAGATCAAGGCGGAGATGACTCAGTCGGAAGCCTATTCTGAATAACATGAAAAAAGAAGAGTGACTGTACCATCAGATGGACAGTCACTCTTGTTTTTTATTCCAGTACCTTCATGCCGCCGTATTTTCTGACCTTAAGTACATGACATGAGCCGGCTCCGAAGCAGGCATCAAGAGCAGCGCGGTAGGCTCCGACCAGGTCATCCGGCACAAAGGCCTGGATGGTGCCGGCAAATCCGCCGCCGTGTACACGGCTGGCCCCCTGATCTTTAAGCGTCAGGTCGCTCAAAAGAAGTCCCACAGAGACATTCTGCATATCCGGCATTTCAGATGGATAAACATTCTGAAGATACTTGTAGGAAGAATTGCCGGACTCATTGATGAGACGCAGGAATTCTGCAAAATTACCGCTTTCCAGAGCGTTGACCTGCAGGCTGACCCGCTTGTGATCTTCGAAAAAGTGCATAGCCCGAAGAACACTTCTTGTGCCGCATTTTTTACACAGGGCGGCAATGTTGGCCAGAACATCTTCTTCCTCTACATCCCGGAGATATTCTCTGCCGAAGAATTCCGCGACCTTTTTCATCTCGCGTGGAATGGCGGCATAACAGTCTGTCAGGTTGGCATGGGATCCTTTGGTATCCACGATGCAAAGACTGTGGTGATAGGCGCTGAAATCCACTTTGACCTGCCGGATCACAGGTTCGGCCGGATCTTTAAAGTCGATGTTGATCAGTCCGCCTACGGAGCAGGCCATCTGGTCCATCAGGCCGCAGGGCTTTCCGAAGTATCTGTTTTCGGCATACTGGGAAGCAATGGCGATGGTTACCGGGTCGATCTTCATATCATTGTACAGACCGGAAAGAATATTGCCGACAACTACCTCGAAAGCGGCAGAGGACGACAGACCGGAACCGCTCAGCACATCACTGGTCATATAAGCCTTAAAGCCGCCGACCTTGTATCCAAGATCGGTGAATCTGGCAGCCATGCCCCGGATCAGTGCCCTGGAAGTGCCTTCTTCTTTCCTGTTCAATGCAAGGTCAGCCGGATCTACCACGATCGGATCGTAGCCGCTGGATTTTGAATGGATCAGACCATCTTCTGAATAAGCGGCTACAGCAATGATATCCAGATTGATAGAGGCAGCCAGCACCTGTCCATGCTGATGGTCTGTATGATTGCCGCCGACTTCCGACCTTCCGGGAGCGCTGTAGATCTCAACTTCCATCTCGCCGTACTCTGCGATAAAGTCTTCCATGGCTTTGATATAACGGCTGGTCTGGTACTCAAGAACAGACGCATCCTGATAAATATCCAGCAGACGTTCCTGATATTCTCCATCCTTGAATGCCCGGATCAGATTCTGAATTTTCTGCATGATCAAATCCTCCATAAAGATTTACTTGTCGTTCTTTTTATCGAATTTATAATAAAAGATTTAAAAGAGATTGTCAATCACGGACAGATTCCGGCCGGCCGCCGGGTTTACTGTTCGTTACTATTCACGGTCCCGTAAAAACACCCGGAATTCCTGCCCTGCGGGCTCTCCTGGCACTATGTGCCGTGAATAGTAACCTTTCTGTCAATTTGTACTGGAAAAGTACATATACAGGCTGTATAATTATGATAAATGACGGGCAGGACTTTACAGACAAACCGGGGAGGTGATCGTATGGAATGGGAAAGTCTTAATGAGGAACAACGGCAGGCCGTGACGGCGACGGAAGGGTATATCCGGGTGATCGCGGGCGCCGGTGCAGGAAAAACAAGAGCTCTTTCCATGCGCTTTGCTTTTCTGGTGAATGAGATCGGTATTCTGCCGGGCAATATTCTGTGCGTGACCTTCACCAATAAATCTGCCAGTGAAATGCGCCAGCGCATCCACAGTCTGACCGGTGATAATGACACAGGATATATCAATACATTTCATGGGTTCTGCGTAACGGTCCTGCAGGAGGAAAGCTATGCAGTCCAGTATCCGAAGAATTTTCTTGTTCTGGATAATTCGGATATTGATTCGATGCTGCAGATCATCTACGAAGAGAGAAACCTGACTCTCCGGGATATGACATTCGGGAAAGCCAGGGATATGATCGAGATCCGTAAATGCATCAAGGAGCCGGAATACTATCTGGATATGATCAACATGTCGCCTGAAGCGCTGCGGCAGAAGTATCTGAAGGCGCAGGAAGCATCGGATATTATATTTTACGGATATCTGTACCAGGAAAAAAAGTGCTTCGGACTCGATTATAACGATCTGATCAAATTCACACTTTATATTTTTGAACAGAAACCGGACATCCGTCTTAAGTGGCAGAAACGGCTGGAATATATCATGATCGATGAATTTCAGGATATCGATGATCTGCAGTACCGGCTGATGGAGGTCCTTTGCGGGTATCATAAAAATCTTTTTGTCGTCGGAGATCCGGACCAGACGATCTATACCTGGCGGGGAGCCAGCATTAAATATCTGTTGTCTTTTGACCAGGTCTTCCCTGGTGCACAGACGATCATGATGATGAAAAATTACCGCTCTACGCCGGAAATTCTGAACGCTGCCAACTCACTGGTGGAGAAGAACCAGACCCGGATCAAAAAGGATCTTCTTCCCACCCGGCAGAACGGCACTTCCGTACTCTGCCATCTGGCGGAAAATGCACAAAAAGAGGCGGAATGGATCTTTTCGGAGATCAAACGTCTTACCGGTGCAGGGTTTCAGCGGCGCGACATCACGATTCTTTACAGGGCACATTATGTGACAAGGGTACTGGAAGAAGTATTTTTAAAAGAACAGCTTCCCTACCGGATCTACAGCGGGGTTCAGTTTTTCGAAAGAATGGAGATCAAGGATGCCCTTTCCTATCTCCGGATGCTTGTCTACCGGGATGATCTGTCCTTTCTTCGCATTGTTAACCGGCCAAAACGGAACATCGGCCAGCGGAGGATCCGGTTTCTGCAGGACTACGCGGGAGAGAAGGATGTTTCCCTTTATCAGGCTCTGGCAGACAATCTGGATACAGATCTTTTTAAAGGAACAGGCGCAGCTGATTTTGTCAGCCTGATCGAACATTATACGCTGCAGGCAAAAGATATGGCTGTATCGGAACTGCTGACGGACATTCTGGATAAGAGCGGCTATGAGGTGATGCTCCGGACAGAGGGAAGTCAGGAGAGGCTCGATAATCTGGCGGAACTGAAGCAGTCGATCTATGAATTTGAGACGACCAGCGGGGAGGAGACCACCCTGGAGGCATACCTTGTCCATGCGGCGCTTTTTACCAATCAGGATACCGCCGAGTCGGGAGACAAGGTCCGGCTGATGACTGTTCATACAGCCAAAGGTCTGGAGTTTCCCGTCGTATTCCTGTGCGGAATGAATGAAGGCATTTTCCCGTCCGGCAAGGTTTCGACCCAGGAAGGGATGGAGGAGGAAAGGAGGCTGGCCTTTGTCGCCCTTACCCGGGCGAAGGATGTTTTGTATCTTACGGAAGCGGGCGGCAGGATGTTTGACGGGGCGCCGAGATATCCATCCCGTTTTATTCTGGATATAGATCCGGCGTTTATTCAGTATACAAAACAGCCTGAGGAAGGACTGATCAGGGAAACCAGGTCTTACATTTCCATGAACAGCCGGTGGCTTCGGAACAGTGCAGACGCGGCAGCATTTAAAGAGGGCGACCGTGTCGTTCACAGCGTGCTCGGGCCGGGAACCATTGTCGGGATCGATCAGGATAAAAATGCATGGCAGATCCTGTTCGACTGCATGGATACACCGAGAACCATATCTTTTAAAGTAAAACTGCAGGGATCAGAGACATAAATGCAGATCGTTTTGTGAAGACCTTGCATACCTTAAACGGAAGCAGCAGGGATTAGAACATGATCGTAGACCGCTTTTATTATTACCGATTAAATGAATATGAAAAAACAATCTACATGAATCTGTACCATGGTGTCAAGGAGTTTAAGAAGGAAATACAATTTGCTGCGGATCCTCTGTTTACAAAAGGAGTCGTGGAAAATGCCTTCCGGGCGCTTACCCTTGATAATCCGCTGTTTTATTATCTGGATCCGGCACATCTTAAGTACACCAATGATGCGGGCATTGTCAAGGTATGGCCGACTTACTTTCTTTATAAGGGCCAGGTGGAGGAAAACGACCACAAGGTACAGCAGTGG
Source organism: uncultured Lachnospiraceae bacterium (assembly GCA_902782975.1). Taxonomy (GTDB): domain Bacteria; phylum Bacillota; class Clostridia; order Lachnospirales; family Lachnospiraceae; genus Blautia_A. The sequence goes on along the minus strand of CACZPF010000301.1, from coordinate 3,219 downwards.
ATGAACCGCATTCTGGGGAAAATTGATATTTATCATATGAGTGAACTGGAACGGGAGGTCAGGATCCATGATTACCTTTGTGCCGGTGATTCCTGCGAACCGGAGTATAAAGATAAGGGTTTTCAGGAGAGAGCCGGGGCTGCCAGATCTGTGGTGGAGATTCTGAAGAAGAACCGGGCGGTATCGGAGGGAACGGCCAAAACGGCCAAGCTTCTTCTGAATATGGCCAATATCCGCTGCAGCGTGGTGATCGGGCGTTCTGCCATGAATGGCGGGGGAGGCCATGCCTGGAATATCGTCCGGATCGACGGAAAAGCATATCATCTGGACGTTACCTGGGATGCCGGCAGTTCCCATAAGGGACACATCTGTTATGATTATTTTAATCTTCCTGACGAGATGATCGGGCTGGATCACGAAAAATGGCCTGCCGGGCAGAAATGTGCCTCCTGGGATGCCAATTATTTTGTTGTGTCGGGGAACTTTTTCCGGGATGTGCAGCAGCTCAAAGAATCTGCCGCATCGGCACTTGCCCGGGGTATGCGGTTCTTTTCCTTCCGCATCTGGGAGCCTGGGATGCCTATGCATGAGGTGATGGCAGGCTTTTCCAGGTTTCTGCTCCGGGAACTGGGGGAAGATGCACGGGGGTTAAGAACAGAATTCAGTTATAATGAGGAACAGAAGACGGGCTATATCCGTCTTGTCAGTGCAGAATAAAGACTGCAGCATTTACGCCGGAACGGCATAAAGCTGCAGCCTTTTTTAGTCTTATTTGTTTATGTGAAGTCTCTCTTTCAGAGTCTGCAGGGAATCTCTGTGATCTCTGGATCTCAGATCAGGGAATGCCCGGATGATCCTCGATGCTCCAAAGAAACGGTTCTTCAGAAGGGAAGAAATCAGGGCATCGTATCTTTTCTGCAGCTGTGCGTGCTTTTCTGATGCGGAAGAAGCAAGTTCTGTGACCTTTTCCGCGGCGGAGGATGCAAGGCCGGAGACCCTGCCTGACGTGGAAGAAGCAAGTTCCGTGACTTTATCTGATGCGGAAGAAGCAAGGCCGGAGACCCTGCCGGTTGCGGAGGAGACAAGCCCTGCCATTTCTTCTTTCTTTACGGCGACGGATGCGCCAAGCTCGGCTTTTCTGATGGCTGCAGCTTCTGCCAGTTCTGCTTTCTTTTCGCTTGCTGCGTTTCTGAATTCTGCTCTGGCAAGAGAGGCCTGAACTCGTCCTTCTCCGATGACCTGAGACGTCCGGATCGACGTGTCGGCCAGTACCTCGGACAGACCGTCGCTCACGATCCGCATGGATTTCTGAATCTCGTCCAGCTCGGTAAGCCGGCGGTTCATATTGGTGACGATCAGGACAGTCACGACCAGGTCCGCAAGATAGGCCGCATAGATCACAGCCAGAACAGGCCACCCGTATTTTTCTGGAATGGCTGCCGCAGAGGCCTTCTGAATGTAAGGGTGAATAACATCGACGACAAATACGATGGCAAGTCCCCATATAATACTGAACATCAGGCAGATATATCCATGAAAATTCAGCGGCCGGTTGGAATAGTCCCACCATCTCGCGTGAAAAAGTTTATCCAGCATCCATCCTGCGATCAGTTCCACCAGTGTGGCAAAAATCATGCCAAGTAAAAAAAGCAGAGCTGGATTCATTTTTCCGGCTCCTGAAGTATCGATCGAACCGGTCAGTGCAAACACACTCAGAACACCAAAGCCGTATACTGGGCAGACCGGTCCGTTAAGAAAACCGCGGTTGATCACTTTTCCAAGGCTCACCGCGTGGAATACCACCTCGATCGTCCAGCCTGCAAATGAATAAATGACGAAATACCATAAAATCTGATAGTATGTCATACCTGTGATCATATATTCACCTCCACATGACCCGAATAAAAATTATCTTATCAGGTCAGACCGTTAAAAGCAAGTTGAATCGTTACTTCCGGACTATCAGAAAACAACTAAGTGTAAAGAAAAAACAGTTGACAATCAGGGAGCTTAACTCTAAAATCAGAATGTGATGTAATTATTTTCTACCTACTATTTAAGGAGGAATTGTTTTATGAAAAGATTTACAAAGGTCCTGGCTACTGGTCTTATTGCGGCTATGACACTTTCCGCAGCATGCTTTGTAAACGCGGACGTGGCTTCGGATTTTAAAGTCGGTGTTATTCTGGTCGGCGATGAAACCGAAGGATATACGAAAGCACATATGGACGGTATCAATCAGGCCGCGGAAGAACTTGGCATGGATGCAGCCAGCCAGATCATTATGAAGTACAACGTACCGGAATCCTCCGACTGCTATGATGCAGCCATCGACCTTTACGGACAGGGATGTGATCTGATCATCTCCAACAGCTACGGCCATCAGACCTATATGGTCATGGCAGCGGAAGAAGTACCGGATGTCACATTTGTCTCCATGACAGGTGACTTTGCCGCTATTTCCGGACTGGACAACTTCAAGAACGCCTTTACAAAGGTTTACGAGTCCCGCTATGTATCCGGTGTCGTTGCCGGACTTAAGCTGCAGGAACTGCTTGAAAGCGGAACACTGACAGCTGAAGTACAGCCGGACAGCTTTGACGCGGACGGCAATGTCAAGGTCGGCTACGTCGGCGCTTACAGTTATGCAGAGGTAGTATCCGGTTATACTGCCTTCTATCTTGGACTGAAGAGCATTGTTCCGAATGCTGTCATGGAAGTTCTGTATACCAATTCCTGGTTCGATATCGACAAGGAAGCTGCTGCTGCACAGGCTCTGATCGCTCATGGCTGCGTGATCATCGGACAGCATGCGGATTCTACAGGTGCGCCGGCTGCTACCCAGAAGCTTCTGGATTCCGGCAAGATCTGCTACTCTGTAGGCTACAATGTAGATATGCTCGAAACTGCTCCGACAGCGGCACTTACCTCTGCTACCAATACCTGGAAGGTCTATTACAAGCATCTGTTTGAGACCGCGGCAGCGGGCGAAGCAGTAGAAGCAGACTGGGCGGAAGGCTATGCCTATGATGCAGTTGCCATCACTCCGCTTGGACCGTCCTGCGCAGAAGGAACAGCAGAGAAGGTAGAAGAAGTTGTCGAAGCGATCAAGAACGGCGAGCTGCATGTATTCGATACTTCAACATTTACAGTAGGCGGCGAAACCGTTACATCTGCACCGGTTGATCTGTCATTCATGGACTGGAGCACAGGAACAGC
>CACZPF010000300.1 GCA_902782975.1 uncultured Lachnospiraceae bacterium | reverse complement strand
TTGCTCATGATGTGATCTCCTCTATTTCCTGATGAAATTTTATGACAAGCCTGCTTTCAGACAGAATGACTGCCTTTATTTACTATTCAGGGCCTGTGAATCCTAACTGCCCTTACAGATACTGGCTGAATTCGATCCTTTCCCCGGAGGGTCCTTCGATGGTAAAGTATTTTATGCCGTTATTCCAGTAAGGAAGAAAATGGATCTCATCCTGTGTATTATTGAGACCACGGGAGCAGACAAAATCAAACGCTCCGTCGATATTACTGACATTGATGGCAATATGATCGACAGCGCCCGTGCACATGGCAAGCGCATCTTTTTCGTACAGTTCTATGGTCAGATCACCAAGACGGATAAAATTCACGACCCCGCTGGTATCGGGATCCTCTGTAGAATGGACTACATCGAATCCAAGCTCGGTGTAAAAAATCAGACTTTCCGCCATATCTGCCACGGGGATCCCAATATGCTGAAGTCCGAGTGCATAATCTGTCATTCTCATAAAAAACCTCCAGAACATTTCTTTTAAATATCATCTTTTATCATACCACAAAACAGTCCCGGGGAACAGCAGTTCTCAAAAATTTTATAGTCAACGGCAGAAAAGACTTTTCGTTTACTACAGCAATCTGAACAAAATAAATGTCAGAATATAAACAGCCATGGCATTTACAAAAAAAAGACATCCGGGATACATGAACCCGGATGTCGATTTTCTGATTGAACAGGCAGCAGAAAAAACAGTATCCCGCTGCAGATCAGCTGTTCTGTGATAAAGTGTACCGGATCAGTTTACCTGATCAAAAGTTCTGATGATCTGGGATGAGGGAGCTGGTGTGATCAGACTGACAATGATATTGACGACCAGACCGATCAGGAAAGCCGGAAGCAGTTCATAAATAGCCCAGGCTCCGCCCATGGGAGCGATCAGATATTTCCAGACAAAAACCATGATCCCGCCGGCAGCGATCCCGGCAAAAGCGCCCTGTTTGTTGGAACGTTTCCAGAAAAGTGCAAGGAACATAGTCGGGCCGAAGGCTGCGCCGAATCCCGCCCAGGCAAAGGAAACGACCCGGAAAACGGAACTGTTGGGATTCCATGCAAGAATAAGCGCGATCAGGGCAATGGCAGCCACTGTGCCGCGGGCAAGGATCATCTGCTTTTTCTCATCAAGTTTGATCCCGAAAAAGTTCTGGGCCAGGTCATGAGAAACAGAGGAAGCAGCAGTTAAAAGCTGTGAATCCGCAGTGGACATGGTGGCAGCCAGAATACCGGCGAGTATGATCCCGGCAAACAGAGCGAAGATAACCCCGTTCTGGCTCATCAGATCTGCCATCTTGATAATAATGGTTTCAGAATCAGAGCTGGTGGTGAGCATCGGGATACTTCCGCTTTTCGAAACGCTGTATCCGATAATACCGATGAATACGGCGATTCCCATGGAAAGCACGACCCAGACAGAAGCGATCCGGCGGGAAAGTGTCAGTTCTTCCTCTTTACGGATAGCCATAAAACGAAGCAGAATGTGCGGCATGCCAAAGTAGCCGAGACCCCAGGCCAATGTCGAAACAATGGGAAGGAAGCCGAAGGAACCGGCCGTTCCGGAAGCTGCATCGTAGCCCTTTGTCAGATTGAGATATCCCGGAAGAGCCCTGGCGTTATCCATAACATTTCCCAACCCGCCGGCTGTGCGGATCCCGAAGAACACGATCACGACCAGGGCGATCGTCATAAAAATACTCTGCACAAGATCCGTGGTGGAGACAGCGAGGAATCCGCCCAGCACCGTATAGGAGATGATGATGATGGCGCCGAAGACCATGGCTGCATGATAATCAATACCAAACAGGCTGTTGAACAAAGCCCCCACTGCTTTAAATCCGGAAGCGGTATAGGGAATAAAGAAAACCAGAATGATCAAAGCGGAGACAAGAGAGATCATGTGCTTTGTATCTCCATATCTCCTGGAAAAAAAGTCCGGAACGGTAATGGCGCCAAGCGAGGCAGAATACCGTCTGAGACGCCGGGCGACAATGAGCCAGTTAAGATAGGTGCCTGCAGCCAGACCGATGGCGGTCCAGCCTACTTCTGCGACGCCGGCCAGATAAGCAAGGCCCGGCAGCCCCATCAGAAGATAGCTGCTCATATCAGAAGCTTCTGCACTCATGGCTGTGACGATCGGGCCGAGAGACCTCCCTCCCAGATAAAAGCTGTCAGATGATCTGCCGCTTTTGCTCCGGCTGAAATGGAAACCGATCAGAAGCATGGCGCCCAGATAAACAATAATGGTCACTACGATTAGAATTTGCGCTGAAGTCATAAAGACCCTCCTTGAATAATGTATTATCACTGCAACGCTATAAAGCGTTAATTGATTATAGCATACAGCAAGGAGGGTGTAAAGAAAAAGAATGAATGCTTTTTTAATTCTGATTGCGTCAAATTACATAATTTGCCGCACCGCTTCCGATATTCAGGAGATCATCGAGGGTAATGTGGTCAACGACCTGGTTGACAGCGTCGGCTATTCTGGACCATACATATCTCGTAGGGCAGGTTTCCTGTCTGTCACAGAAAGCGCCTTCCTCTATACATTCGACGGGAGAAAGGCTGCCTTCTGTCAGGCGCAGGATCATGCCGACGGTATATTCGGAAGGGGCCTTCGCGAGGATATAACCGCCCATGGGTCCCCGGATACTGCGCACAAAGCCGGCTTTATTAAGCATGGCAATGATCTGTTCCAGATATTTTTCGGATACTTCCTGCCGCCTGGCTACATCCTTCAGACGGATGGGCTCCCCTGTGTGGTTCTCGGCAAGATCCAGCATCAGCCGTACAGCATAGCGGCCTTTCGTTGATATTTTCATGATCGGTTCTCCTGTTTAAAGTATGAAAGAAAGCAAGGGTATCAGGCCGGCTGTTAATGGCTGAACAGTGGTGTTGAATAGTATCTGTCGCCGCTGTCGGGAAGGAGGGCAACGATGGTCTTTCCTTTATTTTCCGGACGGCCTGCCAGTTCGATCGCAGCATACAGTGCGGCCCCGGAGGAGATACCGGTCATGATCCCTTCGGTGCTGATCAGATGACGGGACGTTTCGAAAGCATCTTCATTTTCTACCGTAATGATCTCGTCGTAGATTTCTGTATTGAGGATCGAGGGAACAAAACCCGCGCCGATTCCCTGGATCTTGTGGGGACCAGGTGTACCTTTGGACAGAACCGGAGAACCGGCGGGTTCTACGGCCACGACCTTGACGGAAGGTTTCTGAGATTTAAGATATTCAGCAGTGCCGGTCAGGGTTCCGCCGGTACCGACAGCGGATACAAAGATGTCTACTTCTCCGTCTGTGTCCCGGAAGATTTCGGGACCTGTGGTCTCGCGGTGGATTTTTGGATTTGCAGGATTATCAAACTGCGCAGGAATAAAACTGTCGGGGATCTCTTTTGCAAGTTCTTCTGCTTTGGCAATGGCGCCTTTCATACCTTTGGCGCCTTCTGTCAGAACAAGCTCCGCACCGTAGGCCTTCAGGATATTGCGCCGCTCTACACTCATGGTGTCCGGCATGGTCAGAATGATCCGGTAACCCTTCACAGCTGCGATGGCGGACAGGCCGATCCCTGTATTGCCGGAGGTAGGCTCTATGATCGTTGACCCTGGCTTTAAGACGCCTCTCGCTTCAGCATCCTCGATCATCGATCTGGCGATACGGTCCTTGACGCTGCCTGCC
>CACZPF010000299.1 GCA_902782975.1 uncultured Lachnospiraceae bacterium | reverse complement strand
GGGTGCTTCTACGCCGGCCTGCTCGAACAGAGCCTTGTTGTACCAGAAGCCTTCTACATTCAGTCCGAGAGGAAGGTCATAGAGTTCTTCTGTTCCGGAAAGTCCCTTCATGAGTTCTGCAGCACCGGGATTCATAAATTCGGTGGTGCCGGTCTCTTCCATAAATGCGGAAATATCAACGATCTTGTCAGCTTCGATCAGGTCAACGATCGGCGTACCGGATTCGTAAGCAAAGATGTCCGGAAGATCGTTGGATGCTGCCAGCGTTGCGATCTTCTGACGAAGGTCGTCTGCAGAAACCATCTCATATTCCCAGTCGAAGTTCGGATTGACTTCGTCCTTGTAATTCTGGCAGATCTTGTTCAGCAGAATACCGTTATCATTGTCTTCCGCCCAGATGGTGAGGATCTTGATCTTCTTTTCAAGCTGCGGATCTTCGCCTGTAAAATCTGCTGCAGATGCTGCAGATGCCATGGAACCTGCCATCAGTGCTGCCATCACCATTGCCAATACTCTTTTCTTCATGATTTCCTCCTTGAAATAATTGAAAAAAAACAGTTACGTGCATGTCCGGCCGCCGTACACGACGGAAGCGGCCTTTCGATGGTTTTATTGTAGCAGACTCAGTTTTTATTTCCAGTGGGTAATTTTTTGGATAAGGTCCTGTTTTTTTGGCATTTGCACAGAATTTTTTGTAAAATAACCGGTTTTATGTACTTTTTGACGTATGGCTGTCTTTATATTCCTGCGGTGTCTGTCCAATATGCTTTTTAAAAATGTCGCAGAAGTACCGGTAGTTGCTGTAGCCCACCAGGTCGCTTACTTCTTTGACTTTGTATCCCTCCTTCAGAAGGGCCTTCGCCTTCTTAAGGCGCAGGCCGGTCAGATACTTAATAAAAGACATGCCCGCTTCCGCTTTAAAGAGAACGCTTAAATAGGCCGTATTCATCCGCACCCTGGCAGAGAGCTCGTTCAGGCCGATGTCCTCCTGATAATGCGCATCGATATAGTCCATCAGTTCACGAATGATCCGGTGGCTGCTGCCGTTATTGTCCGTCTTAAGATTCCGTTCCACCTCCCTGAGGATACGGAACGCGTAAGAACGGATCTGCTCCCGGCTCATCTGTTTTTCCATCTCCCGGAAGGATGCCAGGTCCTCCCGGTCGGCTGCGGGATTTTCCTCAGTAAGAATATCCCCTACAAGGCACAGATACTTGTAGGTTTCACGTCGAAGATCCGTAAGATCCGGATAAACGATCTCCATGGTCTCCATCACTTCGCCGGCAGTCTCTTTAAACGCCTCCGGATCTCTTTCGGTGAGCAGCCGGACGCTTTTTTCCTGGAGACTGTCCAGTTTTTCATACATCCGTCTTTTCCTGAGAGAATCCTCCGAACCGGCATTCCTGTTCTGCTGCCATTCTGTCCGGATCCGTGCAAGCACCTCGTTCAGCTTACTGCGGCTGATCGGCTTGTCGATATATCCTTTTACACCGAGAGACAGAGCCCGCCGTGCATATTCAAATTCCATGTAGCCGCTGATCACGATAAATGCCGTATCCGGGCAGAAATCCTGCGCCGCCTCGATCAGGGAAAGTCCGTCGATACCGGGGATCCGTATATCTGTGATCACAATATCCGGCATATTCTCTCTGATCACGTCCAGGCCTCAGATACCGTCATAAGCCCAGCCGGTCACCTCGCACTCGGGTTCCCGCGCGATCAGCGCCCTGATTCCCTCTACCACCATAAATTCATCGTCAATAACAACAATTTTTATCATTTTTACCTCTGTCTGGGTTACGTCTGGTTTCATCCGGGCAGCCGGATCGTGACCGTCGTACCGCTCTTCAGGCCCGATACAGCCGTGACCGTATAGGGTTCACCATAGTTCAATCTGATACGTTCCCGCACATTTTTCACGGCGTAGCCTTCTTCCCAGACCGACAGATCCTCCATCCCCGCTCCGTCATCGATCACCTGAAGGATCAGATCCTCATTGTCTTTTTTCACAACAATTTTGATGGAGCCGCGGCCGATCTTTGCCTCCAGGCCATGATACATGGCATTTTCCACGAATGGCTGCACAAGAAAGGTCAGGATCTCATGATCCAGCAGGGATTCATCCACTTCCTCGATCAGATCAAACCGGTCGTGATACCGGACATTCTGGATCTTCATGTATCCGCGGATCCACTTTAAGGAATCCCGGATCGTTATGTATCTGCGGCCGCTGTTCAGAGTCAGCTTAAAGTGGTCAGATAATGCCATGACGAGGTCTGCGATCTGCTCATCTCCGTGAACGATGGCCAGAAAATAAACGGAATCCAGCGTATTATATAGAAAATGCGGATTGATCTGGGACTGTAAAAGCAAAAGATCTGCTTCCCGCTCGTTCAGGCGCGTCGCCATCAGATGTTCTGCCAGGCGCTGATTCGACAGCAGCAGCCGTACAAAGATGATCAGCAGGAGCAGAGCGCCAAACCCTCCCAGCCACACAGCCGTACGGACTGAGCTGCTGCCCCTGCTTAATTCGGAACGGTTTACCGCGTGCAGAAGCGTCCAGCCCGTCGTATCATTGATGACATCGGCAAAAACAAAGGCATCCGGTGCTGCCAAAGAGAGGTAGCTCTGAACGATGGAAGACGTATTTTCTTCTGCGCCGGATGAGTCTATGACTTTTCCTTCTTCGTCCATCACCAGAAAGCAGCTGCTTTTGTAGGCATCATCCTGCCCCACGTAGGACCGGTGCACAAGAGACCGGCTGAGCGTCACCACCGCATACCCCATGCCTTCTCCTGTAGCGGGATCGATCAAATATTTTGCCATGGAAAGGACCTGCCTTCCAAGATCCACCCCCAGGATGTTCTGCCCGAAAAAGACTTCTTTTCCCTTTGCCTGCTCTGCTTTTTCGCTCCATGATTCCAGGAGGAAGTCATGTTCATCATAGTAAAGATCAAATTCATAGCTTCCTCTGGTGTTGCTCAGCATATAATGGTGCCCGTAAAGGTCCATGAAGACCACATCGTTTACCAGGGCCTGCTGCCAGGCAAGAGTCCGCGCGACTTCTTCCAGTGCCTTTTTATCTTCCGGAGAAAAACTGCCAGCCGGATAGGTCCTTCCGTTTTTCAGAACAGTCTGCAGGCTTTCTTCATTTAAGAATCTCCGGACGGCGTCGATGATGCCTTTCAGATTCATATCCAGAACACGGCTGGAATTCCGGAGGGCAGCTCTGTAGGAGGAAACATAATTCTGTTCGATCGCTCCCTCCGACATCCTGTAGGCCAGGTTGCCAAGGGCAATGATCAGAAACACGGCAAGCGAGATAAGCAGAACCGCCCCGTACTTTCTGAACTTTCGAAACGCAGGTCCAGCCTTTCTTCTTTCACCGTCCATCATAAATGCAGGATGCTTCTGGCCTCTGCCGGTGATGCCGTTTCCAGACCCATGGCTCTTATGAGGGCCGAAAGTTTCTGCACCACCTGCCAGTTGTAACAGGCCTCTTCCCCTTCGGACAGGTAACGACTGTCTTCGAACCCGATCCGCACTACAGAAGCCCCCATGGCTGCAGCCATGGCAAGAAATGTCCAGTTGTCTCTTCCGTAATGTGTCACGCCCCAGAGCGAATCCTTCGGCACAAAGGATACGAAAGCTGAAAGCATTTCCGGTGTCGGCTGCATCCCGCCCTTATGCCCGAAGACCAGGTTGAAAAGCCGTGGTTCCTTAAATGGAAGTTCCCGCTTTACCAGCTCCATGTTATGAAGCATGCCGATATCAAAAACTTCTGTTTCCGGAAGGATGCCGCGCTCATAGACTTCTTTCGCGCAGTAACGGATATCGTCAAAGGAATTGATATATACAGCTTCACCAAGATTTGTCGTACCACCGTTTAAGGAAGCGCTCTCCACTTTTTCGTATCTTAGCGGATAGCACCTTTCCTCGATCGTCATATCAGAAACACCGCCGGTGGACGCCTGGACGACCACGTCGGTCCTGCTCAGTATTTTTTCAAAGCATTCTACCATATAGGTGATATCCGGGGTAAGGCTTCCGTCGGGTTTCCGGCAGTGCAGATGGCACATGGAAGCGCCTTCTTCGACGCACTTTTTTACATCTTCCGCCAGAAGAACGGCATCCACCGGGGTTCCGGCCGCCACCGGGGCTACAGAAATAATCACTTTTCTCATGAAATGTCTCCTCGTATCAGGGATCATATATTCTCCTGTATCAGGGACCGCAAAGTCCCTCTTTGGTTTCCGGTTTCTTTCAGGACTCGAGGCACTCTACGATTTCCCTCAGGGTATCGTCTCCCCCTACATTTCCGGGGAAGATGACATAGGGAAGGCCCGGGAAACGGCTCTCTTTTCCTGTCCTCCAGACAGGAATGCCGGGCGATATCTGTCCCAGGACAAGAGCCTTTTTGACCCTCAGCCCCCTGGTTCCCACATCGGAGGAAGTGATTCCGCCTTTTGCGATGAGATAGCGGGGCGCTGCCTTCATCTCTCCCACGATCGAGGTGAGCGCTTCCGAAATGCCGACGGAAATTTTCAGCAGTTCCTCTCCCGAAAGATCCTGCGGGGCCAGAACTTTCCGGCTGGTATAGACGACGACAGATGTACCGGAGGCGATTGCCTCGTCTGCCAGCTTCAGAATCCGCTCTTTTTCTTTCTGAAGTCCGTCCGGTTCCAGTGCTTTTGTTACGTCAAATTCCAGATAGGAAAGCGGCAGGCCGCTTTTTTTCAGCGCTTCCAGCTGACGGGTCGTTTTCATCACATGGGATCCGACAAGGACCATGCCTCCCCTACGGAAAAAGCCGGTTTGGCCTGTCTTTTCTGCTCCATTTTCCTCTGCAGGCATGGGATCAGTGATCCCGGAAGCCTTCAGAAGAGGAATTTCGTCCACGCCTCCCATGACTCTTGTAAAGGCGGCGGCCGTTCTGGCGATGAAGGTCTTTCCTTCTGCCATGGCTTCCATAAGTGATGCGGCAAATACCTTCAGATCGCTGTAGGTCACGGCGTTTACAAGGATGCGCGTCCGTCCTTCTGCCTCTGTCAGGAGATGCGTGATTCCCCGGACATCCATGGATGAAAGCATTTCGAGACTGATGGTCATACAGTCTTCTCTTTTTACTTTTCCACCGGTTTTTTCTTCTACATATTCATCCATGCAGGAGGCATGATAGCCGAAGGTTTTGTCCCGGGCAAATTCCGTATCCCCCGCGGGAACAAGCCATTCGCCTTCCTTCACATAATGCACATTTCCAAAGGTAAACCTTCCTCCCTCCGGGAAGAAGGGACAGATGATCTCTCCGTCGAATCCGTCAGAAGAGGCGTTCTGAGGCTCTGCCTCCTGTGCGGATCCCGAGGCACAGGCTGCCGACAGAACGTCCGTTTCCAGCGGATAATGGCCGCGCAGGGTAGAATCGCTTCTGGAAATAAGGAAGAAGTCTTTTCCTGTCTCCTTCGAGATTTTCAGAATTCTCCCGGCGATCTGGCGGTGAACCTCTCTTGTCTCTTCTTCGGTAAAGCTCCTGGAATTTGTCAGGATAAAGAACATCCTGTTTTCCTCCAGAAAGCCCTGCCTGATCGAATCCTCCTCCCAGTCTGTATAGACCGAAACGTCATGCACCGTCTGAACGCCGGTGGGATCGTCGTCGAGCACGATCACTTTTTTATCAAAGCTCTGCAGTGCCTTCTGGTACAGGGCTTCTGCTTCCCCGGGATTTGTCTTCGAAAGGCCCGGCAGAACAGACGCCGGCAGGCGGGCAGCTTTGGTAAAAAGGGGTTTCTCCGCTTTCCTACCCACCGCTATGGGGAACCAGATGCGCATCTCATGGTATCCACGGTTATCCCACGCAAAATAAGGAATCAGCCGGACTTTCCGCTTTTCCAGATTCTTTATGGCAAAAGTCCTGTAAAGGGCTTCTTTGTCTTCATCTTTTTCGCAGGCCGCAAAGAACTGTTCCGACGTCAGCGTCATGATCTGCCGGCCTTCTATGTTCAACCAGTCCGTTTTAAATTCCGCATCCGGATCAAGATACAACTCGTCCAGGCTGTCCATATCCGCATCCGGGCCTTCGCAGCAAAATACCAGAGGCCCTCTTTCTACACAGACCTGTCCTGCGGCTTCTTCCACCTTGCTGTGGGCCATCGTATAGCGGACCGGCATGGAAAGTGACAGTTCTATCACAGCATCCTCCGGCTGTACGACTTTCACTGCAAGATAGGTGCCTGCATTTTGTCTGGTAAGTTTTGTTGTTCCGTCCGAAGCAGAACCATTGTTTTCTACGGTCAGCATTCCTTCTTTTACCCATCCCGGGATCCGGAGCATCAGGGTAAAGGGGACAGACTTTTCCACGTTTTCCATTGTAAAACGGATGTTCCCGTCGTAGGGATAGCCGGTCTTCTGAACCAGCGTAAAGACTGCCCCGTTTTCCAGGACTACATCGGCACGGCTTTCCCCATAGAGACCTGTATACACGCAGTCATTGGAAAGCATATAGGCGTATTCTGCCGATTCCGCGATGGTTCTCGCAAGATTCGGCGGGCAGCAGTAGCTCAGAATATACTCACTTCGGGTAAGCGGCCACACCAGTTCATAATCCAGGTGTTTC